>JBDKJA010000030.1:0-28365 GCA_039796795.1 Pseudomonadota bacterium | reverse complement strand
GGGGCTAGCGCCGAAAGGTATGGGAGTTCGAGTCTCCCCGACCGCACCAAACTCGATTCATACCCTGCTACAATTCGCGCCGCTTGCGGCACGGGGGTTTCGCGGCTTTTCGTCGTGATCGTGCTAGGGCGGTGAATATGCTTTCGAACTATCTGCCTGCACTGATTTTCTTGGCAGTTGCCACAGGGCTCGCTGCCGTGTTGCTGCTGCTCGGTACCGGATTCGGTCGGTACTTCTCCAAGGCGCCAAACGACGCGCAAAAATTATCCGCTTACGAGTGTGGCTTCGAAGCTTTCGAAGACACCCGCATGAAGTTCGATGTGCGGTACTACCTCGTCGCGATCCTCTTTATCGTGTTCGATCTCGAAATCGCTTTCCTCTTTCCGTGGGCCGTCGCACTCAAATCGATCGGCACCTTCGGTCTCGTTGCCATGGGGATTTTTCTCAGCATCCTGATCGTCGGGTTCATCTATGAGTGGAAGAAGGGAGCACTCGAGTGGGATTGAACAACAGCAGCGAGGCGCAAAGCTTTGCTGAGCGTGGTTTCGTCACCACGCAAGTAGATAACCTCGTCAATTGGGCTCGAACCGGTTCGTTGTGGCCCATGACCTTTGGTCTTGCGTGTTGCGCGGTCGAGATGATGCACGCGGGTGCGTCGCGTTACGACCTTGATCGCTTTGGCGTCGTGTTTCGACCGAGTCCGCGTCAGTCCGACGTCATGATCGTCGCCGGTACGCTCGTCAATAAGATGGCTCCCGCACTGCGTAAGGTGTACGACCAGATGCCGGAACCACGCTGGGTCATCTCCATGGGGTCCTGCGCCAATGGTGGTGGCTACTACCACTACTCCTATGCCGTTGTCCGCGGCTGCGATCGCATCGTTCCGGTCGATGTCTATGTGCCCGGTTGCCCGCCGACGGCCGAGGCATTGCTCTACGGCATCATCCAATTACAAAAGAAGATCGCTCGCACGAGCTCGGTACTGAATCCATGACGATCGAAAACACCGTGCAGGCCATCGAGGCTCGCCTGGGTTCGCTGGTGCGTCGTATCGACTCGCTGCCGGACGAAATCGCTTATGAATGCGACGCCAGCCAGTGGCTCGAGGTCGCGCGAGTGCTGCGTGATGAACCGAGCCTGCGCTTCGAGATGCTCATGGACCTCGCGGGCGTCGACTATTCAGAGTTTGGCAAGTCCGAGTGGAAGACCTTGTCTGCGACGGGGTCGGGCTTTTCGCGCGGTGTGAATCGCGGCGCGGCCGGCCAGGAACGTCACAACGGCGCGCGTTTTGCGGTCGTGGTGCAGCTATTGTCGATTACGCACAACCAGCGGCTGCGCTTGCGGGCGTTTTGTGCCGATGATGCGGAGCCGATCATCGACTCGCTGGTCGATATTTGGTCGTCGGCGAATTGGTTCGAGCGCGAAGCGTTCGATCTGTTCGGCATTTTATTCCGCGGTCACCCGGATCTGCGCCGACTACTGACCGACTACGGTTTCATCGGTCATCCGTTCCGCAAGGATTTCCCGCTGATCGGCAACGTCGAAGTGCGTTACGACCCCGCGAAGCAGCGCGTGGTGTATGAGCCGGTCAGCATCGAACCGCGCACGCTCGTGCCGCGAGTCATTCGTCACGACAACCGCTACGACCCCGCGCTCGGCGGAAACTGATCCATGTCTGAAATCCAGTCTTACACCATGAACTTCGGGCCGCAGCATCCTGCGGCTCACGGCGTGTTGCGCCTCGTCCTCGAACTCGATGGCGAAGTCATTCAAAAGGCGGACCCGCATATCGGTCTTCTGCACCGCGCCACGGAGAAGCTGGCGGAGTCCAAGCCGTTCAATCAATCCATCGGCTACATGGATCGCCTCGATTACGTGTCGATGATGTGCAACGAGCACGCCTACGTGATGGCCATCGAGCGTTTGCTCGGTGTGAAGCCGCCGCTGCGCGCGCAGTACATCCGCACCATGTTCGACGAAATCACGCGCATCCTGAACCATTTGATGTGGCTCGGTGCGCATGGTCTCGATATCGGCGCCATGACCGTGTTTCTGCTCGCGTTCAAAGAACGCGAAGATCTGATGGATTGCTACGAAGCGGTTTCCGGAACGCGCATGCATGCGACGTACTACCGCCCGGGTGGTGTGCACCGTGACCTGCCACTCGAAATGCCGAAGTATCAGGCCTCACGCTGGCGCTCTCAGAAAGACGCAGACCGCCTGAACGAAGCGCGCGCTGCGGGCTTGCTGGAGTTCATCGAAGATTTCACCAAGCGCTTCCCCAAGGCCGTCGATGAATACGAAACCTTGCTCACCGACAATCGCATCTGGAAGCAACGCACGGTCAATATCGCCGTGGTCTCGCCGGAGCGTGCGATGCAGCTTGGATTCTCAGGCCCCATGCTGCGTGGCTCGGGTATCGCCTGGGATTTGCGTAAGCAGCAGCCCTACGAGGTTTACGACCAACTCGATTTCGATATTCCCGTCGGCGTCAACGGTGATTGCTACGACCGCTATCTGGTGCGCATCGAAGAGTTGCGACAGTCCAATCGCATCATCGCGCAGTGCGTCGAGTGGCTGAAGAAAAATCCTGGTCCAGTGATGGTGGCCGATGCCAAGGTGCGTCCGCCGCGTCGCGAGAACATGAAGGGCGACATGGAGTCGCTGATCCATCACTTCAAGTTGATGACCGAGGGTTACTGCGTACCCGAGGGTGAGACTTACGCTGCGGTGGAAGCGCCGAAAGGGGAATTCGGTATCTATCTGGTTTCGGACGGTGCCAACAAGCCGTATCGACTCAAGTGCCGTGCGCCGGGTTTCCCGCATCTCGCGTCGCTCGAGGAGATGGTCAAAGGTCACATGCTGGCCGACGTGGTAGCGGTGATCGGAACACAGGACATCGTCTTTGGAGAGATTGATCGATGAGTGCTGCCCATCAGGTGAAGACCAGTGATGGTCAAATTTTTGAGCCGGGTGAGGGCCCGAACGTTTCGTTGTTGACCGAGCACACTCGTCACGAGATCGATCAGTGGATCGCGCGCTTTCCGCAGGGTCGCCAGCGATCGGCGACGCTCTCTGCGCTGCGATTTGCGCAGGAGCAGAACGAGGGCTTTTTGACGCCCGCCTTGATGGATGCCGTTGCGGAGTATCTGCGTCTGCCGTCCATTCAGGTGTATGAAGTGGCGACGTTCTACTCGATGTTCGAGACCCATGAGTGTGGACGGCATCATGTGAGCGTGTGCACGAACATCAGCTGCTGGCTCAACGGCGGTGAGGACATCCTCGCGCATTGCGAGCGCAAGCTCGGCATCAAGGTGGGTGAGAGCACCCCGGATAAACGCATCTTTTTGAAGCGAGAAGAGGAGTGCCTTGCCGCGTGCACCGGCGCTCCGATGATGATGGTCGATCACGAATTCCACGAATTCCTGACGCCTGAAAAAGTCGACAAGATTTTGGATGACTTGAAATGAGTGCATACGACACCTGGCGCGATCGAATGAATCTCGTGGTGTTCGAGCCGCTCGCGCTCGATCGCCCGTGGACCCTCGAGAACTACCTCAAGATCGGTGGTTACTCTTCTTGGAAGAAAATCCTCGCGGGTGAAATCACGCGCGAGCAGGTTATCGAAGCCGTTAAGGCCAGCGGCCTGCGTGGTCGCGGCGGCGCTGGCTTTCCGACCGGTACGAAATGGTCGTTCATGCCGCGTAACGCGCCGATCCAAAAATACGCCGTTTGCAACTCTGACGAGAGTGAGCCCGGTACCTGCCACGATCGCGACATTCTGCGGTTCAACCCGCACTCGCTCGTCGAGGGCATGGCGATTGGCGGCTATGCGATGGGTGCCACGGTCGGCTACAACTATATCCGTGGCGAGTTCTTGGGCGAGCCAGTGCCGCGTTTCGAGGCGGCCGTCAAAGAAGCTTACGAAGCAGGACTGCTGGGTAAGAACGTGCAGGGATCAGGTATCGACTTCGATCTCTACACCTTCGTCGGTGCCGGCGCTTATATTTGTGGCGAGGAGACGGCACTGCTCGAGTCTCTCGAGGGCAAGCAGGGCAAGCCGCGCTTCAAGCCGCCTTTCCCAGCGGCTTTTGGTCTCTACGGCAAGCCGACGACCATCAACAACACGCAAAGTTATGCCTCGGTGCCGACGATTCTGCGCAAGGGACACGAGTGGTTTGCGCAGCTCGGCACGACCAACGCGGGCGGCACGGTGATCTTCTCGGTCTCGGGGCATGTGAACAAGCCGGGTAACTACGAGTTGCCGCTCGGCATCCCGTTCAAAGATTTGCTTGAGATCGCAGGCGGCGTGCGTGGCGGCCGCAAGTTGAAAGCGGTGATCCCGGGCGGATCGTCGGTCAAGGTTGTTCCGGGCGACGTCATGATGGGCGTCAACATGGATTACGACTCGTTGCGCGCGGTCGGTTCATCGGTGGGTTCAGCCGCCGTCATCGTCATGGACGAAACGACCTGCATGGTGAAGGCGCTCGAGCGGATCTCGCGTTTTTACAAGTCAGAGTCCTGTGGTCAGTGCACGCCGTGTCGCGAGGGAACCGGTTGGTTGAACCGCGTCCTCAAGCGCATCGTGGACGGACAAGGCCGCATGGAAGATCTGCAATTGTTGATTGACGTCGCCAATCGCATCGAAGGTCACACGATCTGTGCGTTGGGTGATGCGGCGGCATGGCCGGTGCAGAGCTTCGTCACCAAGTTCCGACATGAATTCGAGTACATGATCCAGCACGGTGGCCGTAGCCTCGTGGATGGCACCAAGGAGGCGGCGTAAGCCGCGCGCGGGAAGATGGCAGCGAATCCGCAGGACGATTTCGTCAACGTTGAAGTTGACGGCAAACCGGTTAAGGCGCGCAAAGGCGCGATGATCATTCACGTCACGGACGCCCATGACGCGTACGTGCCGCGATTCTGTTATCACGACAAACTGCCCGTGGCGGCGAATTGCCGCATGTGTCTCGTCGAAGTTGAAAAGGCGCCTAAGCCGCTGCCGGCCTGCGCAACGCCCGTTGCCGAGGGCATGAAGATCTTCACCAAGTCGAAGGTCGCCATTGGTGCGCAGAAGGCCACCATGGAATTTCTGCTGATCAACCACCCGCTTGATTGCCCAATTTGTGATCAGGGCGGTGAATGCGAGTTACAGGATCTCGCGATGGGGTTTGGTCGAGACATCGCGCGCTTCAACGAGCGTAAGCGAGTCGTCAAAGATAAGAATCTCGGTCCGCTCGTCTCGACGGACATGACCCGTTGCATCCATTGCACTCGTTGCGTTCGCTTTGGTCAGGAGATTGCGGGTATCCCGGAGCTCGGAACCACCGGCCGCGGGGAAAACATGGAGATCGGCACGTACATCGAAAAGAGCGTCGATCACGAACTCTCGGGCAACATCATCGATTTGTGTCCGGTTGGCGCGTTGAACTCTAAGCCGTTCCGCTATCAGGGACGCTCGTGGGAAATGTCGCAGGTTCCTTTCATCGCGCCGCACGATGGGCTCGGTAGCAACCTGTTCGGTCATGTCTTGCGCGGAAAGCTCAAGCGCGTGGTTCCGCGCGCGAACGACGATATCAACGAAACCTGGATCGCTGACCGCGATCGCTATAGCTACGAAGGCGTGCACGCGGATGACCGTCTCGCCAAGCCCATGCTGAAACAAGATGGGCATTGGCAAGAAGTTTCGTGGGATGTGGCGTTGCAGGCGGCTGCACGCGGTTTGAAGGCCGCGGGGCATCACCTCGGTACGCTCGTTCATCCGTCTTCAACGACCGAAGAAGCCTACCTCGCGGCGAAGTTAACTCGTGCATCGGGCTCCTTTAACGTGGATCACCGTCTGCGCCAGCGCGATTTCCGAGATGCGGCGGCCGATGCCATCCAGCCATCTTTGGGCTTGCCGATCGCCGAGGTCGATGCCGTGTCGGGTGCGCTCGTCATCGGCTCGAACTTGCGCGCGGAATTGCCGTTGCTCGCGCATCGACTGCGCAAGGCTGCCGTCAAAGCGGGGGCCAAAGTGGCTTTCGTCGATGCGATCTCGCGCGAGTATCGTTTCCCGGTTGCAGCACAGATCGCCGCTGACCCGTCGCATTGGGCGCAGCAGTTGGCCGGCGTGTTGGCTGTCGTCATCGAGAAGACGGGGGTGCAGGTTGGTGATGCTTACGCAAGCTTGTTGCGAGGCGTAACGCCAACGAGCGCACAGCGTGCGGCTGCCGAGGCCGTACTCGCGGGCGAGAAGCGAGTTGTGTGGCTCGGCGCGTTGGCGTCGCGTCACCCGGCGTGGGCTGACCTGCGCTCGCTCGCGGTCGAAATCGCTCGCGTGGCAGGCGCCACGCTGGGTGTGCTGGCCGAGGGAGGAAACGCGGCGGGTGTGTCGATTGCCGGAGCCTTGCCGCATCGCCTGGCGGGCGGCGCTGCAGCGACGACGATCGGTCTCAATGCCCACTCGATGCTCGAGTCACCGCAACGCGCTTATTTGCTCGTCGGTGCTATCGAACCGAAACAGGATATGGCGTCGGCGTCCGTGGCGGAGTCAGCGCTGAAGTCGGCGGCTTGTGTGGTCGCTTTGACCCCTTATGCGTCCGAAGAGTTGATGGCCTGCGCCGATGTGTTGTTGCCCGTCGGTTGCTTCGCTGAAACCTCCGGTAGCTACGTCAATCTCGAAGGTCGCTGGCAGTCGCAAGCGGCTGTGTCAAAGTTGCCGGGTGAAGCGCGTCCGGCTTGGAAGGTGTTGCGCGTACTCGGCAACCTGTTGGAGCTCTCGGGCTTCGAGCAGGAGAGTTCCGAAGAAGTTCGTGCTGAGTTGCAGACGCTCATCACGAGCGGCGCGGGCGGGGCGGTGCCGGCCTCGATCGTGACCCACCATGTACCGGCGATCGCGGCCGTGAGCGGCTCGGCGGATCTCGCGATCGGTGAGCTCGATGTGCCGATGTATTCCATCGACGCGGTTCTGCGTCGTAGCCCGGCCTTGCAGCAAACGGTGATCGCGCTACGCGCGGCCGAGGGGGCAGGGCAGTGATGGAGTTCATCCTCAATACCTGGGGCGCTTTGCCGTCCTATATCCGCTCGACCTTTTGGATTCTCGTCGTCACGGTGGCCGTCATTCTCTCGGTCGCCTTTACGACACTCTGGGAACGAAAAGTCATCGGCTGGATGCAGCTGCGCAAAGGCCCGAACCGCGTTGGCAGTATCTTTGGTCTGGTGCCGGGTATCTTTCAGCCCTTTGCTGACGTCATCAAACTGCTGCTCAAAGAAGTTGTCGTTCCGTCGGCGTCGAATAAGTGGCTGTTCCGGATTGCGCCTGCGATTACGCTGATTCCAGCGTTCGCTGCTTGGGCGGTGGTACCCCTCGATCCGAATCTCGTCATCGCCGATATCGATGCGGGCTTGTTGTACGTGCTTTCGCTGACATCGGTTGGTGTCTACGGTGTGATTCTTGCCGGTTGGGCGGCCAACTCGAAGTACGCCTTCTTAGGCGCTATGCGCTCGGCAGCGCAGGTCGTTGCCTACGAAATCGCAATGGGTTTTGCGCTCGTCGGCGTGGTGATGGCGGCCGGAACGCTCAATCTGGGCGATATCGTACGCGCGCAAGCCGGTGGTGTTTCGAACTGGTTTCTGATTTGGCTCTTTCCCCTGTTCGTCGTTTATTTGATCTCCGGCGTCGCTGAAACCAATCGTGCGCCGTTCGACGTTGCCGAGGGTGAGTCGGAAATCGTCGCCGGTTTCCACGTCGAATATTCGGGTATCGCCTTCGCGCTGTTCTTCCTCGCCGAATACGCCAACATGATTCTGATCTCGGCGTTGACGGCGGTGTTTTTCTTAGGCGGTTGGTTGAGCCCGTTCGAGGGCTTGCTGGGTGCGTCGCATCCGCTCGGCGAGCCTGGGTTCCACTGGTTATTCGCCAAGCTCTTCTTCTTCCTGACTTGCTTTATGTGGTACCGCGCGACGTTTCCCCGCTATCGCTATGACCAAATCATGCGTCTCGGCTGGAAAATTCTCATTCCCGTCACGCTGGTTTGGATTCTCGTGCTCGGGGTGATGGTGCACTTGCAGATCGGCCCCTGGGCCGAGTGACAGTCAAGGGACGCAAATTCATGGCTCTTCACAGCATCGTCAAAACTTTCCTGCTCACCGAGCTGCTCACGGGTTTGTCCGTGACGGCGCGAACGCTCTTTCGTAAGAAGGTGACGGTCAACTATCCGGAGGAGAAGACGCCGCAGTCGCCGCGTTTCCGTGGGCTGCACGCGCTGCGTCGCTATGCCAACGGCGAAGAGCGTTGCATCGCTTGCAAACTTTGCGAGGCCGTTTGCCCGGCGCTTGCGATCACGATCGAGTCGGATGTGGCGGCTGATGGTACGCGTCGCACGACTCGGTACGACATTGATCTCTTCAAGTGCATCTATTGCGGCTTTTGTGAGGAAGCCTGTCCGGTGGATGCGATCGTGGAGACGCGGATCCACGAGTACCACATGGAAAATCGTGGCGAGAACATCATGACCAAAGACAAGCTGCTCGCCGTCGGTGAGCGCTATGCGGCGTTGATCGATGCGGACAAGTCCGCTGACGCGCGCTATCGCTAACCGGGAGACGCCAGGGTGTTGGTTCAACTGCTTTTCTACGGATTCTCGGCCATCCTCATCGCGGCAGCGCTCGGGGTGATCGTCGCGCGTAACCCCGTTTACTCCGCGTTGTCTCTGGTACTGGCGTTCTTCACGAGCGCAGCGCTTTGGCTGCTGATCGAGGCTGAGTTCCTCGCCATCGTGCTCGTACTCGTTTATGTCGGCGCGGTGATGGTGCTGTTCTTATTCGTCGTGATGATGCTCGATATCAATGCAGAGGAGATCAAACGCGGCTTCACGCGTTATGCAGGTCTCGGTTGGTTCATTGCGTTTGCCGTCATCGCGCAGATGGTGGCCGTATTTTGGTTCCGCGGCTTTGGTATCGATGCTACGCAGGGTATGGCACCGTTGCCGGCTGATTACAGCAACACGCGTGCACTCGGCGAAGTGCTCTACACGCAATACGTTTACCCCTTCGAACTCGCCGCCATGGTGCTGCTCGTAGCGATCATTGCGGCCATTGCACTGACGATGCGCAAGCGTCCGGGCTTGAAGCCGCAGGATGTCGCCAAGCAGGTCGCCGTTCGCCGCGAGGATAGAGTGCGATTGGTCAAGGGCGTTGGCCCCAAGACGGATACTGCGCCTAACTCGGTCCCGACCGAGGGGGAGGGCGGTCAATGATCACTTTGCAGCACATGCTGACCTTGTCTGCGATTCTGTTTTCGCTCTCGATCGCAGGCATCTTCCTCAATCGTAAAAACGTGATCCTGTTGTTGATGTGCATCGAACTGATGCTGCTCGCCGTCAACTTCAGCTTCGTGTCGTTCTCGCGCTACCTTGGCGATCTCGATGGCCAGATTTTCGTCTTCTTTGTGCTGACCGTGGCGGCGGCCGAGTCGGCCATTGGTCTTGCCATCCTCGTCGTGCTGTTCCGTGAGCGTCGCTCGTCGTGCTGTTCCGTGAGCGTCGCAGCATCAACGTCGAAGATCTCGACACCCTGAAGGGCTGAGTCACATGGATCCGAACGTACTGCTTGCCATTCCGTTGCTGCCGCTCGCGGCCGCCATCATCGCTGGGCTCTTCGGCAAACTCATCGGTCGCACGGCCGCGCATGTGGTCACCATTGCCGCAGTCGGATTGTCGTTCCTGCTGAGCGCGCAGATCGCTTGGCAGCTGATCAGTGGCGAAGTGGGTGTCTACAACGACTCGGTCTACACCTGGCTAGTCAGTGATGGCATCCGGATGGAGGTCGGCTTTCTCGTCGATCATCTGTCGGTGCTGATGATGTGCGTCGTGACGTTTGTGTCCTTCTGTGTGCACGTCTACACCATCGGATACATGCACGAGGATCCGGGTTACCAGCGTTTCTTCTCGTACATCTCGCTCTTTACCTTCGCGATGCTGATGCTCGTGATGTCGAACAACTTCCTACAGTTGTTTTTCGGTTGGGAAGCGGTCGGAGTCGTTTCGTATTTGCTGATCGGGTTCTGGTATACGCGACCGAGTGCGATTTTCGCCAATATGAAGGCCTTCCTCGTCAACCGAGTGGGTGATTTCGGTTTCGTGCTCGGTATCGCGGGTGTTGTCTACTACACCGGTTCACTCGACTACCGCGCCGCCTTCGAGGCGGCGCCGATGTTGGCGGCTGCAGAGTTCGCGTTGAGCGATACGTGGACCGTCTCAGCGATCACGCTGATTTGCATCCTGCTCTTCATTGGCGCGATGGGTAAATCAGCCCAAGTCCCGTTGCATGTGTGGCTGCCGGACTCCATGGAAGGCCCGACACCGATCTCGGCGCTCATCCATGCGGCGACGATGGTGACGGCCGGTATCTTCATGGTGGCGCGCTTCTCACCGCTGTTCGAGCAGAGTGAGGTGGCGCTATCGTTCGTTCTCGTCATTGGTGCGACGACGGCGTTGTTCATGGGCTTCCTCGGCATCGTCAACAACGACATCAAGCGAGTGGTGGCCTACTCGACGCTCTCGCAGCTCGGTTACATGACGGTCGCACTCGGCGCGTCGGCCTATGGCGCAGCGATTTTCCATCTGATGACGCACGCGTTCTTCAAGGCGTTGCTCTTCCTGGCTGCTGGCTCAGTCATCATCGGCATGCACCACGAGCAGGACATGCGCAAGATGGGCGGCCTCGCCAAGGTGATGCCGATCACGGCGATCACTTGCTGGGTGGGTGCCTTGGCGCTGATCGGTACGCCGTTTTTGTCAGGCTTCTACTCCAAAGATTTCATTATCGAGTCGGTGCATGAAGCGGATCGTTGGGGTGCAACTTACGCGTACGTCCTGATCGGCGTGTTCGTGACGGCGTTCTATACCTTCCGGATGATCTTCATGACCTTCCACGGCGCGCCACGTTGGGGAACGGAGCAGGGACATGACGCACATGCTCACGACGATCACGCGCATGATGACGATCATGGGCATCACGATGATCATGGGCATCACGGCGGCACGCCGCATGAGAGTCCGTGGGTCGTGACATTGCCGCTGGTGTTGCTCGCGATCCCGTCTCTAGCGATTGGTTATCTCACGGTTCAACCGATACTCTTCGGCGGGTTCTTCGGCGAGGCCATCCAGGTTCTGCCCGAGAATGACGTGCTGGCCGAGCTGTCTTCACACTTCCACGACCCGGCCTCATTTGCCCTCGAAGCCGTGAAGCATCCGCCGCTGTGGTTGGCGCTCGCGGGTGTCGTCGCGGCGTGGTACTTCGTGCTGAAGAACCCGAGTGCTGCTACCGCTATCGCCAAGGCGCTAACGCCCGTGCGACGCGTACTCGACAACAAGTATTACTTCGACTGGTTCAACGAGAACGTGCTGTCGGCCGGCAGTCGTTTGCTCGGTCGCGTCTTTTGGAAGGCGGGCGATCAAGCAGTTATCGATGGCGCACTCGTGAATGGTTCGGCGCAGCTCGTGGCGACACTCGCCGGTGTCGTTCGTCGGTTGCAAACGGGCTACCTCTATTCCTACGCGTTCTGGATGACCATCGGCCTCGCTCTGTTGTTGGGCTGGTTCCTGATCCTCGCGTGATGCTCGACGGAAAATGACCATGCAGGATTCAGGATTGTTGTCGCTACTCGTCTGGTTACCGATCATTGGTGGCCTCGTGGTGCTCGCACTCGGCGAGGCACGAGTGGCCGTTGGGCGATGGGTCGCACTCGCCACGTCGCTGGTGGCGTTGGCGTTGTCGGTTCCGCTTTATCAGGGTTTCGACCCATCGACGGCCGACTTCCAATTCGTTGAACAGCTGCCCTGGATTCCGGCGTTCAACGCGACTTATCACTTGGGCGTTGATGGAATCTCGTTACCACTGATTCTGTTGACGACCTTCATCACCGTGCCCATCTTGATTGCGGCCTGGACGGTGATCGAGCAGCGTGCGTCGCAATACTTTGCGGCCTTCTTGATACTCGAAGGCCTGATGGTGGGCGTGTTCTCCGCGCTCGATGCGCTGCTGTTCTACTTCTTCTGGGAAGCGATGTTGATTCCGATGTTCCTCATCATCGGAATATGGGGCGGTCCGCGCCGCGTGTACGCCACGATCAAGTTCTTCCTCTATACCTTTTTGGGTTCGGTGTTCATGTTGATCGCGATGATCTACATGTACGTGCAGGCCGGAACATATGACATCGCGGCGTTCCATGATTTGCCGCTCACCTTGACCGAGCAGTACTGGATCTTCCTGGCATTCTTCGCGGCCTTCGCCGTGAAGATTCCGATGTTCCCAGTTCACACGTGGTTGCCAGATGCCCACGTTGAAGCGCCGACGGGCGGCTCGGTGGTGTTGGCGGCCATTATGTTGAAGATGGGTGGCTACGGGTTCTTGCGTTTCTCGCTGCCCGTGACGCCGGATGCGGCACGTGAACTCGACATGCTCATCATCGTGCTGTCGCTGATCGCAGTGGTTTACATCGGCTTCGTCGCACTGGTGCAGAGCGACATGAAAAAGCTGATTGCTTACTCGTCGATCGCGCATATGGGTTTCGTGACCCTGGGTAGTTTTCTCGTGTTCGACATTGCAGCCAACACGGGTGATCTGCAGGGCGCCGGGATGGGTATCGACGGCGCCATGGTGCAGATGGTGTCGCACGGTTTGATCTCAGGCGCGATGTTCCTCTGTGTGGGCGTTCTCTACGACCGTCTGCATAGCCGTGAGATTTCGGCCTACGGTGGCGTTATCAATCGCATGCCGATGTTCGGTGCTTTCATGGTGCTCTTCGCGATGGCGAACTCGGGATTGCCCGGCACCTCCGGTTTCGTGGGCGAGTTTCTCGTGATCATTGCGAGCTTCAAGGCGAACTTCTGGTATGCGTTCCTCGCAGCGACCACGCTGATCTTGGGCGCGGCTTACACGCTGTGGCTCGTCAAGCGCGTCATCTTCGGCCCGGTGGCCAACGATGGCGTAGCCTCGCTCGACGACTTGAACGCCCGTGAATTCCTCATCCTCGGCGTTCTAGCCGTCGCGGTGCTATTGCTCGGCGTATGGCCGGCACCTTTGCTCGAGCTGATGCAGGCCTCGGTGCAGCATCTCGTTGAGCAGATCGTCACCAGCAAGTTGCCGCTCTGAGGGGAAACGACATGACACCGACATTGACCCTCGATTCCGTGATGCCGGCACTGCCGGAGATTTTTCTCACCATCGCCATTTGCGTGGTGCTGCTCGTCGATGTGTTCTCCGGGCGCGCAGCGAGCCGCATAACGCCCACTCTAACCTTGCTCGTCTTGGCGATCGGGGCAGGGCTATTGCTCAGCTTTGCGCAGGTGCCGGCTCCGGTGGAGCTGTTCTCGGGTATGTATGTCACCGATCCGCTGGCGAACCTGCTCAAGCTACTCGCCATGTTGTTCGTGGCGGTCTCACTTTTGTATTCGCGGCATTACCTCGAAACCCGCGGATTGCTGAAAGGCGAGTACTACGTGCTCGTCCTGACGGCGCTGCTCGGTATCTTCGTGATGATCTCGGCGGGAAGTCTGCTCACGATGTATATCGGAGTCGAGCTGCTGGCGCTTTCGCTCTACGCATTGGTCGCCTTCGATCGTGACAACGGCGTCGCCGCCGAGTCGGCGATGAAGTATTTCGTGCTGGGCGCGATCGCCTCGGGATGTTTGCTCTACGGGATGTCGCTGGTCTACGGGCTCGGCGGGAGCTTGCTGTTCAGTGAACTCGCGGTGGCGCTGCAGGGCCCGGCGAGTCTCGGGCTCATCATGGGTGTGGTGTTCCTCGTGGTGGGTGTGGCGTTCAAGTTCGGCGCCGTGCCGTTCCACATGTGGGTGCCCGACGTGTATCACGGCGCTCCGTCGTCGGTGACGCTCTTTGTCGCAACGGCACCTAAGATTGCCTCGTTCGCATTGGCCTTCCGTCTGCTGGCGGGCGGCCTCGAGGGCATTAGCGAAACGTGGACGCAGATGCTTGCGATCGTGGCGGTGCTCTCCACCCTGGTGGGTAACGTCGTGGCGATTGCGCAGACCAACCTCAAGCGCATGCTCGCTTACTCGGCAGTGGGTAACGTGGGTTTCATTCTGCTCGGCTTTGTAGCGGGCACGGAGCAGGGCTACGAAGCGGCGCTGTACTACACGATTGCTTACGTCATCATGACGCTCGGCTCTTTCGGTGTGATTCTGCTCGCGAGCCGGGCAGGGTTCGAAGCGGATGAGCTCGATCACTTCAAGGGCTTGCATGCGCGTGATCCGCTGCTCGCGCTGATGATGATGTTCCTAATGTTCTCGACGGCGGGTATTCCGCCCTTCGTCGGTTTCTGGGCGAAGCTGCAAATCTTTGAGGCGCTGTGGACCAGTAACCACGTCGCGCTCGTGGTCTTCGCTGCGGCTGTCTCAGTGATCGGCGTGTTTTATTACCTGCGGGTCGTCAAGATCATGTACTTCGACTCGCCGGGTGACTTGCCGACCACCGAGCGTCACGCGGGCGTGCGGTTGGCGCTGGGATTGAACGCACTGGCGGTGCTCGTGCTGGGCCTGTTTCCGCAGTCCCTGCTGAGCCTGTGCGAACAAGTGTTGAGCTAAGAGGCGCGAAGGGGTATAGTTCGCGCCCTCCTGGTGCGGGGTGGAGCAGTCTGGCAGCTCGTCGGGCTCATAACCCGAAGGTCGTAGGTTCAAATCCTACCCCCGCTACCAATTTTCTCGCGAGTCGTTCCCAAGGCCGCGGCCACGGTTTTCGCGATGATTCCCAACGAAACAGCTGATCTCACTTTCGCCGAACTCGGTTTGACCCCTGCGCTCGTCTCTGCGCTCGCTTCGGTCGGTTACGAAACACCTTCGCCAATCCAACGAGCAACGATTCCCGTCCTTCTCGAAGGCCGAGATCTCATCGGACAAGCGCAAACCGGTACCGGCAAGACAGCCGCGTTTGCGCTGCCCGTCTTGTCGCAGATCGACGTGTCACGTCGCGAACCCCAGGCGCTCGTGTTGGTGCCGACTCGAGAGCTCGCCATTCAGGTTGCTGAAGCCTGTCAAAAATATGCGAGTCACATGCCCGGCTTGCACGTGTTGCCCATCTACGGTGGTCAAAGCTACACGCCGCAGTTGAATGCGCTGCGACGGGGTGTGCAAATCGTGGTCGCGACGCCAGGGCGCGTGATCGATCACCTTGAGCGTGGCACGCTCGATTTGAAAACCATCCGTCATGTCGTTCTTGATGAGGCCGACGAGATGCTGCAGATGGGCTTCGTCGATGCGATCGATCACATTCTCAGTCTCGTTCCGGCCGAGCGCCAAGTGGTGCTTTTCTCGGCGACGTTGCCGACTCAAATCAAGCGCATCGCGCAGAAGCATTTGCGTGATCCGCGCGAGATCACCGTCAAATCGAAGACGGCGACCGCCGCCAATATTCGTCAGCGTTACTGGCTGGTCTCAGGTATTCACAAGCTCGATGCGTTGACTCGACTGCTCGAAGTGGAGCCCTTCGACGCGATGCTGGTTTTTGCTCGAACTAAGCAATCGACCGTCGAACTCGTCGAGAAGTTAGAGGCGCGCGGTTTTGCGGCAGCGGCGTTGAATGGTGACATCTTGCAGGCGCAGCGCGAGCGAACGATCGCCGCCTTGAAGAGCGGCAAGATTGATATCGTGGTGGCGACCGACGTGGCGGCACGTGGTATCGACGTGGAGCGCATCACCCATGTGGTGAACTTCGATGTGCCTTACGACAGTGAATCCTACGTGCACCGTATCGGACGCACGGGTCGGGCCGGTCGATCGGGCGAGGCGATCCTCTTCATCTCGGCGCGCGAGCGCAACATGTTGCGCATCATCGAACGTGCGACGCGACAACCGATCGAGCCGATGGCGTTGCCGACCGTGCAAGAAGTCAACGCGAAGCGAGCTGAGAAGTTTAAAAAAGAATTGAGCGAGATGCTCGAGTCGCAGGACCTGTCCGCTTATCGCGGCGTCATCGAGGAGTTCGTGCGCGAAAGCGGTGCGGACGTGTTCGACGTGGCTGCGGCGCTCGCGTCCTTGGCCAAATCAGGCCGAGCGTTGTTCGTCGCCAAACGATCGACATCCGATGTTGCCGAGATTCCAGCGGAGATGGAAGGCGACCGTGAACCGATGTCACGGAAAGCGGCTCGCCCGCGTCGTCCCGAGGGACCGCAGGCATTCTTTCGTCTCGAAGTGGGTCGCCGTCACGGCGTGCAGCCCGGCAATATCGTGGGCGCCTTGGCTCATGAAGGTGACATGCACGGCAGTGAGATCAACGGGATCGACATCCGCGAAGATCACACGATCGTGCGCTTACCGGCGGCAATTCCCGATCATGTCTTGAAGCATCTGTCGGGCATTGTCGTGCGTGGGCAGCCGCTCGACATCAAGCGCATCAAAGCGGCGAAAAAAGGGCGCGGCTCTCGTTACTAGTCGCGGCGAAAGACGACCAAGTGATCGTTCGCCAATCGAAATCCGAGCGTCTCGCCAACATGATGGTCATGATGGCTCGGCGCCAACGCGAGCACGCGAAGGCCGCTCGGTAATTGCACCGTATAGAGAAAGTCGGCGCCTCTAAAGACTCTCCCGACGATCTGCGCCCGCGTTGGCGAGTCGTCATCGTGCAGCAAATCATCCGGTCGCAGCAGCAAGTCCGCTGATCCATCGGCCGCCGGATCCTCGATCGTTCCGAGTTCGGTGTGCCAAAAGCCGTCTTTACCAATCGCGGGGAGCATCACGCCATCACCGATGAAGTCCGCGACCGCTCGGCTACGCGGCCGGTGATATACATCGTAAGGCGTATCCCATTGCTCCAATCGACCGTCCTGCATGTAGCCGAGGCGATCGGCCAGTCCGAATGCGTCATGCTGATCATGCGTCACGAGGAGGGTCGTAATACCGAGCGTCTTCAGCAGACTGCGTAACTCGCTGACGAGATCCGTTCGAAGACGCGCGTCGAGATTCGAGAAGGGTTCATCCATCAGCAATAGATCGGGTTGGGGTGCTAGCGATCTGGCGATCGCGACACGTTGCTGTTGGCCGCCCGAGAGATCTTGCGGCATGCGCCGTTCGAGACCTCGGAGCTCTAGCAGCGCAAGCATGTTGGCGACTCGAACTTCACACTCTTCGCGAGCGAGCTTGCGCAAACCAAAGCGAATGTTGTCTGCGACGCAAAGGTGCGGAAATAGGGCGCTGTCCTGCAGGACATAGCCGACGCGGCGCTCTTGCACCTCGATGTGACGATCGACCGAGGAGACCACGCGATCACCCAATTGAATCTCGCCGCTCGTGACCGATTCGAGTCCCGCGATACATCGCAGCGTGGTGGTCTTGCCGCAACCGCTAGGACCGACGAGCACACCTATTTCACCAGACTCCAGTTGTAGGTCGACTCCACGCAAGATTTCAGTCGCGTCGCGGCGAAAGCGAACATCTTTGAGTTCAAGTCGCATGAGACATTCTTCCTGCAAGCCATTTCAGAGGCCAAAGTCCGGCAAGCACCAGCGCGAGTGCCGGAACGGCTGCGCGCTCCCATTCGCCCTCTGACGTGAGTTCGAAAACGCGGATCGCTAAGGTTTCAAAACCGAAGGGCCGCGTGAGCAGGGTAATGGGTAACTCCTTCATCAAGTCGACGAAGCTGAGAACAAACGCGGCTGCCATACTGCCTTTGAGCAGCGGCCAGTGAATTTGGCGCCAACGCTGCAGCGGACCACTACCGAGTAATACTGCGGCTTCATCGAGCGCGGTCGGCAGGCGTGCCAGCCCCGCGGCGATGGGAGCATGACCGACGGCGAGAAAGCGGGCGATGTAAGCCACGAACAGGATGATCAATGTTCCTTGCAGCCATGGCGCGGCGGAGGCCAATGGCGCGTATAACCCCACGGCCAAGACGGTGCCGGGGATCGCGTAGCCTGCCGTTGCCAACGGGGTGAGGCTGCGACCGACCCAGCTGCTGTCGTCGCGTCGCGCGTATGCCAGCAGCGTACTGATGGAAACGACTAGCACGGCACCGATCCCCGCTAAAGCGATGCTACGCAGGACATAGCCCCAATAGCGGGCATCGAGATCCGCGGCCCAATGCGTGCTGGCCCAAGAGAGTAGATGTGCAACGGGCCACGCGAACGAGACGCCGAGAATGAGGCTTGTCAGCAGCGTCGCCAGTAGGGCACGCCAGCCGTGCAGCCGCTCACGAAACAATGAAACCCCTGCGGATTCACGCATACGAAGAACGGATCGTGCCCGATGTTCGAAGAGCAGTAGCAGCAACGCCATCAGAACCAAAAAGCCGGCGATCTGCTGCGCTGTCACCAAAGAAAACATGCCATACCAAGCCCGATAAAGCGCAGTCGTCAAGGTATCGACGTTGAGCGCAGCCACGACCCCAAAATCGGCGAGAGTTTCCATGGCAACGAGTGCACTCGAGGCTAGAATCGCCGGAATCGCGAGCGGCAGTAGCACTTCGCGAGCGGCCTGCAGACGGGTACGACCGAGTAAGGCCGCTGCCTCGAGATAGCGCTCGGCCGCAGACTCGAAAGCGACTCGGGCAATCAGATAAACGTAGGGAAACAGAGTGAGCGTGAGCACGAAGGAAGCGCCGCCGAGCGAACGAATCGATGGCCATTGCCATCCCCATTGCTCGCGTAGCCAGCTGTATAGCGGGCTTGAGTAATCGAGGCTACCGGCAAATACGGCTGCGAGCACGTAGCCTGGTATCGACAGAGGAAGCAGCAGCGCCCACGAGAAGAAAGCACGCCCGGGGAAGTCGCATAGCGCAACGAGTGCGGCCAAAGCGGTACCCAACACGCCCGCGGCAACAGCGACGCTCAACACGAGAATGATCGTGTTGCGGCTGGCATCGGGCAGCAGATATCGCCATTGGTGCTGCAAGGCGTCACTGGCGGGTGCAACCCATGCACCGACCAGCCCGACCAGCACGACGAGTGCCGGCGCGGCCGCCAAAAGAATGACCAGCGTGGAGCGCCAACGCGCTCGCATCAACGCCAGCCAGCGCGATCCATCAGGCGCACCGCTGCGGCCTGACGACGACCGGCCTCAACGACGTTGATACGACTGGGTGTGAAGCTGCCCCAGCTGCGGACCAGCGGATCAATCTCGACCGTGGGATTAACTGGGTACTCCATGTTGGATCCGGCAAAGAGTCGCTGTGCATCGCCTGCGGAGAGCCACTCCAGCAACTTTTGAGCGCCGGCGGGATTGCGGGCGTGGCGCGTGATACCAGCGCCACTGACGTTGACATGCGTCCCGTCACCACGTTGATTGGCCCAGAATACTTTGACCGGAAAATTCGGCTGCTTCTGCAGCAGTCGACCTAGGTAGTAGGTGTTGACGATGCCCACATCGCACTGACCTGCCGCAATGGCTTCCATCACTTGGTTGTCGTTGGCAAAGGGCGGGGCGGCGAGATTGGCGACCCACCCGCGGATCGTCGCCTCCGTGGCCGCTTCGCCCCTCGTTTTGATCATCATGGCTACGAGCGATTGGTTGTACACCTTCTTTGAGCTGCGCAGACAAAGACGGCCGCGCCAGGCGGGATCAGCCAAATCCTCATAGGTGCCGAGTTTGCGCGGATCAACGCGGTCCGGGTGATAGACGATCGTTCGTGCGCGTTGGGATAACCCAACCCAGCGGTTACCTGGGTCGCGCAGGGTCGCTGGAATGTTCGCGTCTAAAGTTTTCGAACGAGTCGGCCGTAACAAGCCGCGATTGGCAGCGTTCCAAAGCTCACCGGCATCGACCGTCATCAGCATGTCAGCCGGACTGTTTTTCCCCTCGGCGGCGAGGCGCTCGATCAGCACCGCCGCATCGGCCGTGGTGAATCGCACCGGGATACCGGTTTCGGCGGTGAATCGGTCGAACAATGGTTTGATGAGTTGCTCATTTCGAGCCGAATACACGACGACCGGTTCGCTCGCCTGAGCGGTCGGGAGACCGATGCCCACCCAGAGCAGCAGGGCTGCGAGCGCGTAGGACAAGAGTCGATTGGATGCGCGAGCTTGCATGGCAGTAGATCCGCAGTTAAGAATCATTCGCAATTATCGGTGACTGGCGGAGGCCTCGCAAGTCGCAATCCTTAGGCCATAATCGGCCCATGAAACGCTTACTTCTCGCCCTTGCAGCTGGTTTCGGTCTGTCTCTTTCCGCATCGGTGTTGGCCGCCGTCGCGACACCGCAAAGCGCGATCACGCACGAAGATTTATGGCTCATGAAGCGGGTAGGCGCCCCCTCGGTGAGCCCCGACGGCCGCTGGGCCGTGTTCTCGGTGACGGAGCCGGCGTACGACGAGAAGGCGCAAGTCTCGGACCTGTGGATCGTCGCGACCTCGGCGGAGGCGGGCGCCAAGCTGCCGGCGCCGCGTCGTCTGACCGGCACCGCTGGCGGTGAGAGTGGTGTCGATTGGAGTGCAGACAGTCGGCGTATCGTGTTTTCGGCGCGGCGCGATGGGGATGAGGCGGCACAACTGTATTTGCTCGACCTCGCTGGCGGTGAGGCGATTCGCTTGACCCAATTGGTCGGCGGAGCACGTGCGCCGAAATTCTCGCCCGATGGTCGTTCGATTGCATTCGCGAGTAGTCAGTTTCCCGGTGCAGTGACCGAAGCGGACAACAAGCGCATCGCCGCCGAGCGCAAGGCGCGCAAGTGGAATGCGCGCGCTTACGACGGGTTCCCGATCCGAAACTGGGATCGTTGGCTCGACGATCTGAAACCCGTGTTGCTGGTTCTCGATTTGAAAGATGGCAGTACTCCTGCGGGTGAGCCACGCAACCTGTTGGCATCGACCGAGCTCTTCGCGGCGCCGGGTTTTGCTGCCGGTGGTGACGAAGGGATCGGCTTCAGCTGGACGCCAGACGGTCAATCTTTGGTATTCGCAGCGAGCTCGGATCGAAATACCGCTGCTTATCAATTCACCACTTCACAGCTGTGGCAGGTGTCGGTGTCGGGCGGCCAAGCACAACGCCTTACCGATGGCGTGAATTCTTGGTCCTCACCGACGTTCACGCCGGACGGACAAACGCTCATCGCGAGCTACACCCCGCGCACGGATAAGGCTTACAACGAAGAACGTCTCGTGGCCTTTCGTTGGGCTGGGGCGAAGCTCAGGGGCGCGCCGCTACCGGAGCCGCGATTGCTGACCGACAAGATCGATCGTACGCCAAGCTCGTTCGCGATCACGGCCGATTCGAAGCAGATTTATTTCACGGCCGAAGAAGCCGGGCACGAGAAATTGTTCGTCACGACCCTTCGCGATGGCGTCACGAAGCTCGCTTTTGATATGTCGCTAGGCGTCTATACCAATGTCGCCATCGCCGAGCGCAGTCGTTCGCTCGTGCTGTTGGCGTCATTCGAGAGTGCGACGCGGCCACCGCAGATCGTACGGATCGATCCATCGAAGGCGTCGCACACGACCTTGGCGTCATTCGATGATGATCGTCTCGCGAAGCTGGATCTGGCGCCTTTGCGCCACTTTTGGTTCACGAGTTCGAAGGGGCGACGTATCCACAACATGTTGTTGACGCCCCCCGGCTTCGATCCGTCAAAGAAATATCCGCTCTTCGTGGTCATCCATGGCGGGCCACACACGATGTGGCGCGACCAGTGGGTTTTGCGCTGGAACTATCACCTCTTGGCGGCACCGGGTTACGTCGTGCTGCTGACCAACTACAGCGGCTCCACGGGTTTCGGTGAAGCGGCTGCGCAAACGATACAGGGTGACCCTTTGCGCACAGCTGGTGAGGAGTTGAACGAGGCGGCGGATATCGCCATTCGCGACAACCCGTTCATCGATGCAACGCGACAGTGCGCCGGCGGGGCGAGCTACGGCGGACATCTGGCGAATTGGCTGCAAGCGACGACGACCCGATACCGCTGTCTCATCAGTCACGCCGGCCTGATCAATCTCGAATCTCAGTGGGGGACGAGTGACACCATCTATGGTCGTGAGGTCAACAATGGCGGTCCCGTTTGGGAGCAGGGCCCGGTTTGGCGTGAGCAGAATCCGATCCGCTATGCGGCGCAGTTCCGCACCCCAACGTTGGTGACGGTGGGTGAACGCGACTTCCGAGTACCGCTGAATAACTCGCTGGAGTACTGGTCGGTGCTGCAGCGCCAGCAGATTCCAAGCCGACTGCTCGTGTTCCCGGATGAGAACCACTGGATCTTGAAAGGCGAGAACAGCCGCTATTTCTACTCCGAGGTGCACGCCTGGCTCGCACGATGGCTGGGATCGGCGCCGGCGGAGTCGGGCGCACCGAAGTAGCGCTGGCGAGCCTTTTCTTGTAAGATCGCGCTCCCGCGAGGCTCCTCGGGTCTCGCGGGAGTGATCCAAGGCGCGAGCCTTGCATCGCAAGTGCTTGATTTGAAAGCCCCCCGAGGGGCTTTTTGTTTTTGTGCCCCTGGCCGGGGCGGGACGATAGCAAGGGGGCCCTCGTGGCCCTTTTTCATTATGGCAACGGCATCGGTAGTACGCGAGAAGATGATCGCTCTGCTCGAACCTCTGGTCGAGCAACTGGGCTATGAGCTCGTCGATATCGAGTGGGTATCGGCGCCGCGGAGTGCCACCTTGCGCATCTTTCTCGACCTGCCGGCCGGACGTGAAGGGCACATCGGCATCGAAGACTGTGAACGAGTCAGTCGAGAGGTGTCGGCGCTACTCGATGTCGAGGATCCGGTCGCCGGAGCCTACAACCTCGAAGTGTCGTCGCCGGGATTCGATCGGGTGCTGCGCAAGCCCGCGCACTTCGAACGATTTCAGGGCGCGCGAGTTTGGGTGGAGTTGAATGTGGCCCGCGACGGACGACGTCGGTACACCGGCGTGCTCTGCGGCGTGAGCCCAGAGGGCATCACCCTCGAGGTCGATGGGCAGAACGTGTCGATCGGTTTTGGTGAAGTGGGTAAAGCGCGCCTCGTCGCCTGATCGGCGCGGGCGGGCAACGGAAGAGGACGAACGACGATGAGCAAAGAAATCATGATGGTGGTCGATGCCGTCTCCAACGAGAAGGGCGTCGATAAAGAAGTCATCTTCGAGGCGCTCGAAGCCGCCCTCGCGTCGGCCACTCGCAAGAAGCATGGCGAAGAGTGGGATGTGCGCGTGTCAATCAACCGCAAGACCGGTGATTACGACACCTTCCGCCGCTGGAAAGTCTTCGCTGACGACTCGAAAGAGTTGGAGGTACCGGATCGTGAGTTGCGTCTCGAAGATGCGCTCGATGTCGATAAGAAGGCGATCGTCGGCGGCTACGTTGAAGAGCCGATGGAATCGGTGAGCTTCGGCCGCATCGCGGCTCAACAAGCCAAGCAAGTCATCGTTCAAAAGGTACGCGAGGCAGAGCGGGCGCAAGTCGTCGACGCCTATCGTGACCGTGTTGGCCAGTTGGTTAGCGGCGTGGTCAAACGCGTCGACCGCAATGGCATTTACGTGGATCTTGGCGGCAACGCCGAGGGTTTCGTGTCGCGTCAGGACATGATCATGCGCGAGCAGGTGAAGCCGCAGGATCGTATCAAGGCCTACCTCAAGGAAGTGCGTTCCGAGCCGCGTGGACCGCAGTTGTTCCTTACGCGTTCTGCGCCGGAGTTCCTCATCGAGTTGTTCAAGCTTGAGGTGCCGGAAGTCGGTCAGGGGCTCATTCAGATTCTGGGTGCGGCGCGTGATCCTGGTATCCGCGCGAAGATTGCGGTCAAGAGCAATGACAACCGCGTCGATCCCGTGGGCGCCTGCGTCGGTATGCGCGGATCGCGTGTACAGGCCGTTTCCAACGAAATCGCTGGTGAGCGAGTCGACATCATTCCGTTCGACGAGAATCCGGCGCAGTTCGTGATCAACGCCATGTCACCCGCTGAGGTGATCTCGATCGTGGTCGACGAAGACTCGCACAGCATGGACATTGCCGTCTCCGAGGAAAAGCTCTCGCAGGCGATCGGTCGCGGCGGTCAGAACATTCGTCTCGCCAGTCAGCTGACGGGTTGGGAACTCAATGTCATGACCGAGTCGGATGCTGAGGCTAAGAGCGAATCGGAAGCGCGTGCACTCGTCGAGAATTTCATGAAGCAGCTCGATGTCGACGAAGACGTCGCCACGATCCTCGTGCAAGAGGGCTTCTCAACGGTCGAGGAAGTGGCGTACGTGCCGCAGGGCGAGCTCATCGCGATCGAAGAATTCAGCGAAGACATCGTCAAAGAATTGCGTAGTCGCGCACGCGACGTGTTGCTCACGCAGGCAATCGCGAGCGAGGAGAGCCTTGATTCGCAGTTGCCGGCTGATGATCTGCTGTTGCTCGAGGGCATGCAGCCCGATCTCGCGTTGGCATTGGCTTCGCGTGGTGTGCGTACTCGCGAGGATCTCGCCGAGCAGGCAATCGATGATTTGCTCGATATCCAGGGTTTGACGGCCGAAGAAGCCGGCAAGCTCATCATGAAGGCCCGCGAGCACTGGTTCGCCCCGGGTCACGGCTGATGGCCTAGGGGGTCGCGACAGATGGCAGACGTAACAGTTGCCCAATTCGCCGAGGTGTTGAAGGTTCCGGTCGAGAAGCTGCTCGTGCAGCTCGATCAGGCCGGCATCAAGGTGGCAGGACCGAACGACAAGATCAGTGACGAGGCCAAGCTCGAATTGCTGAGTCACTTGCGTCGCAGTCACGGACAGTCCGGTGAAGAAGCCGGTGCCGTGGCGGCGCCGCGCAAGATCACCTTGCAGCGCAAGCAACAAAGCGAAATCAAACTCGCCGGCGGCGCCGGGCGCGCGCGCACGGTGAACGTCGAGGTGCGCGTCAAGCGCACTTACGTGAAGCGTGATGTGCTCGAGGAACAAGCAAAGGCTCAAGGCGGTGATGACACCGAAGCCAAGCGTCTCGAAGCCGAAGAGGCCGCGCGTCTCGAGCGTGAGCGTCAAGAAAACGAGCGTCGCGAAGCGGAGCGGATGGAGGCGGAGAACCGCCGTCGTCTCGAAGAAGAAGCCGCTGCACGACGTGCCGCCGAAGAGGCCCGTCGCGCTGCCGAGCAGCGCGAGCGTGAACAGGCGGAGGCGTCACGTTCGCGTCCAGCCCCGGCTCCGGCCGCGCCGGCTCCGGCCGCCGCGAGTGATCGTGACCGTCGCACGAAATACGGACGCGAAGAGTTGCATGTCAGCACCGACGCCAGCTCGCGCCTGAAGAAGAAAAAGAAGGTACGCGAGCGACGCAGTGCCGTGGGTGTCGAGACGCGTCACGCGTTCGAGCTGCCGACAGCGCCTGTGGTTCGCGAAGTCACCGTCGGCGAGACGATCACGCCGCAGGAACTCGCGCAGAAGATGGCCGTCAAGGCGACCGAAGTCATCAAAGTCATGATGAACATGGGCGTGATGGCGACCATCAACCAGCCCATCGATCAGGACACGGCGATGCTCGTCGTCGAAGAAATGGGTCATAAGGCGAAGGTCCTGCAGGAAAACCAGATCGAAACGGATCTGCAGGGTGCCGAGGGCGAACTCGAATTATTGCCAAGGCCGCCGGTGGTCACGGTCATGGGCCACGTCGATCACGGTAAGACGTCTTTGCTCGACTACATCCGCAAAGCGAAGGTTGCCGCGGGTGAGGCCGGTGGCATTACGCAGCACATCGGTGCATATCAGGTGCAGACGCCGAAAGGCACGGTCACCTTCCTCGATACGCCGGGTCACGCTGCCTTCACGGCGATGCGCGCGCGCGGCGCGAAAGCGACCGACGTGGTCATTCTCGTAGTAGCCGCCGACGATGGTGTGATGCCACAGACCATCGAAGCGATTCAGCATGCTCGCGCAGCGGGCGTTCCGATCGTGGTCGCGGTCAACAAAATCGACAAACCGTCCGCCGACCCGGATCGCGTACGAACCGAATTGTCGAAGCAGGAAGTCATTCCAGAAGAGTGGGGTGGCGAGAACATGTTCGTGAATGTGTCGGCACACACCGGTGCGGGTATCGATCAACTGCTCGAAGCGATCTTGCTGCAAGCCGAAGTGCTCGAACTCAATGCGCCCGCGGCGGGCCTCGCCTCGGGTCTCATCATCGAAGCGAGCGTCGAGAAAGGTCGTGGTGCCGTGGCAACGGTGCTCGTGAAGCGCGGCACGTTGCGCACGGGCGATCCGATCATCGCCGGCCAAGAGTTTGGTCGTGTTCGCGCCATGTTTGACGAGAAGGGTAAGTCGGTGAACGAGGCTAAGCCCTCGATGCCGGTGCTCGTACTCGGTCTCTCCGGTGCGCCGAACGCGGGCGACGAAATGCTGGCGGTCGAGAGCGAGCGCAAGGCTCGTGAGGTCGCGCTGTATCGTCAGGGCAAGTTCCGCGACGTGAAGCTCGCCAAGCAAGCCGCTGCGGTCGGCGATGTGTTCTCACAGATGACCGAAGAGAAGGCTGGCGTCATCAGCGTCGTCATCAAGACGGACGTGCAAGGCAGTGCCGAAGCGCTGCGTGATGCGCTCACGAAGCTCTCGACGGACGAAGTCGCAGTCAAAGTCGTGGCGAGCGGTGTTGGTGGTATCACCGCATCGGACGTGCAACTGGCGGCGGCATCGAAGGCGCTGGTGCTCGGCTTCAACGTCCGCGCCGACGGTGCGGCTCGTGAAGCAGTCAAAGAAACGGGCGTCGACATCCGTTATTTCTCGATCATTTACGAAGCCATCGACGACATCAAACAGCGTATGAGCGGCTTGCTCGCACCGGAGATCAAAGAACAGATCGTCGGTACGGCGCAGGTTCGCGACGTGTTCCGCTCGAGCAAGTTTGGTGTGGTTGCCGGCTGCCTCGTTATCGAGGGTTCGGTCAAACGCAACAATCCGATTCGCGTCCTGCGCGACAACGTCGTCATCTTCGAGGGTGCGCTCGAGTCGCTGCGACGTTTCAAGGACGACGTCAGCGAAGTGCGAGCAGGCACCGAGTGCGGTATCGGCGTGAAGAACTATCAGGACGTCCGTGTGGGCGACCAGATCGAGTGCTTCGCCCGAGTCGAGGTGGCCCGCGCGATCGAGTGATCGCGTCGGGACATCGGCCTCTCTCGTCATGGCTGGCAAGGCACGACAGCAGCGTATCGGCGCGGAGATTCAACGCGTTCTTTCCGAGTTGATTTCTCGCGAGGTCAAAGACCCGCGAGTGGGTCTGGTGACGCTGACGGCCGTGAAGCTCTCGCCCGATGCGAGCGTGGCGCAGGTGTATTTCGTTCCTTTTGGGGATCGTCATCCGGCTGACGAAGTTGGCGCAGGTCTTGAGCGTGCTGCTGGATTTCTGCGCGGTGAGGTGGGTCGTCGCCTTGGTTTGCGGCACGCGCCTCGACTCGAATTTGTCTTTGATTCGAGTATCGGCGAGGCGATCCGTCTCACGTCATTGATCGATCGCGCGGTTCGCGACGATCAACAGAAAGACGAGCCCGCTTGACGAGTTCGTCGATCGACGGCGTGTTGCTGCTCGACAAGCCGATCGGGATGTCCTCGACGGCGGCAGGGCAGCGTGTGCGGCGCTTGCTGGGTATCGACAAGGTCGGGCACGTCGGCAGTCTCGATCCACTGGCAAGCGGCATGTTGCCGCTCTGTCTCGGTGAAGCCACGAAACTCGCTGGCGAAATTCTCGAAGGCGACAAGGTTTATCGCTTCTCCATCAGTCTCGGTGCGGCGACTTCCACGGGCGACCGCGAAGGCGAGATCATCGAGACCCAACCGGTTCCGGTGGTCGACGACGCCCGAATCGACGAAATCCTGCAAAAGTTTGTCGGTGAGTCGTTGCAGACGCCGCCGATGTACTCCGCGATCAAGCAAGATGGTCAACCCCTGTACCGACTCGCGCGGGCGGGCAAGACGGTGGAGCGCCAGCCTCGACCGATTCGGATCGAGCGCCTAGAGCTTCTGGGGCGGCCTGAGCCGAACACGCTCGACTGTCGGGTGACCTGCGGAAAGGGCACCTACGTGCGCGTCCTCGCCGAGGATATCGCTCGCGCGCTCGGCACGGTGGGTCACGTGAGTCTGCTCAGGCGGGAGCGGGTGGCGCCGTTCGAGTCCGCGCAGATGCTGGATTTGGCGGCCGTGGAGGAGCGGGCTCGCGCGGGGCTTCCCCTGAACCTCATCGGGCTCTCTGCGGCCGTCGCCCATCTGCCGCTAGTGCCGCTGGATGAGGCCGCGGCGCGGCGGATCGGCCAGGGTCAAGAGGTCGTGATGCCGGGTCTTGCGGCCCAATTGGATCAGCTGTTGCGTCTCGAGGATGGTGCCGGACGGTTTCTCGGCCTTGGCCGCGTGGCGGGGGTGGGGCGTATCGCCGCTAAACGACTTGTGAGGCAGGGGTCGCATGAGTAGAATGCGCCCCCTTAAACTGAGTCGTAACTATCAAGATTCAAAGGATTTTTCATAATGCCTCTGAGC
>JBDKJA010000029.1:0-18230 GCA_039796795.1 Pseudomonadota bacterium | reverse complement strand
GTGAGCACCTTGGCGGTGTAGGTCACACTGTTGACCTTCTGCGTGTTGACCTTGGTCACCCGCTCGATCGGCCAAAAATGAAAGCCGAGGCCGGGATCACGCACCGACGCAAACTGACCGAAGCGCTGTACGACGCCGCGCTCGGCTTGATCGATGGTGAAGAAACTTTGGTACATCCAGAAAGCGACTACCACGCCCGCCACAATCAGCAACTGGGCGCGATTGTCCGCAGGTTCGGTATCGTCCGGCTCGGTTCCGCTCGGACCGCCCGCACCCGCGCCTTTGAGGATGTTGTCGAGCTTGCGCTGAAATTTGCGCAGAGCATCGTCGCCACCGGACTTGCCGGGACGCTTGCCCCAAGGATTCTTTTGGCTACCGCCAGGTTCATTCCATGCCATAGGTGTGCTTTCGCTCGCGCGCGGATAAGGAGGAGATCAAGAACGGCGCGCTGTTGCAGGTGATTGTAGGTAGCCCCTGTCGGCCACACAAGTTGTGTGCTCGCCGATGGGCTGTTGGAGGGGTACCAAGGCCTCGACAGTGACGCCCGGGATTCTCGCAAGTAGCGCCGCTTCGCTGTCGGGAATGGCCGCAGACCATTCGATTGAGCCGTCCTCCTGGACCTGCTCCTCGCGGATGGCGCCCGCCGAGTAGAGCCTTGCGCGCAGCTGACCGGCCTGGCTCGCCTCGGCGCGCACCCGGCGCAGCCTGGCGAACAATGCCAGCCGTTCGGCAATCGCCTCGAGCAAAACGTCGAGACCGATATGCTTCACCGCCGAAATCCACACGCTCGCCACCTGCCCTTCGGCATCTCGCTCGGCGTGAGGCGGCAACTCGAGTCGATCGATCTTGTTGTAGACGCGGATCTGCGGCAAATCACCCGCCCCCACTTCGGTGAGCACCGCGTTGACCTGTTCGATGCGCTCGTCGCGCCTCGGATCACTGGCGTCGATCACGTGCAACAGCAGGGTCGCCTCTCGTGCTTCGGTGAGTGTAGAGCGGAATGCCGCAACCAATTCGTGCGGCAACTCGCGAATGAAACCCACCGTGTCAGCCAGAACGACGGGAGTGCCACCGGGCAACTCCACTTTGCGCACGAGCGGATCGAGCGTTGCGAAGAGCTGATCGGCAACATACGCATCGGCGCCCGTCAACGAACGAAACAACGTCGACTTGCCCGCATTCGTGTAACCCACGAGTGCGACTGAGGGAATGGGAATCTCAACACGACGCTGCCGCCCAGTTTCGCGTTGCAGTTGCAGCTTTTCGAGCCTGCGCGATAACACGCGCACTCGCTCGCCAAGCAAGCGACGATCTGTCTCGAGCTGGGTTTCACCCGGGCCGCGCATACCGATGCCACCTTTTTGTCGCTCGAGATGGGTCCAGCCGCGTACGAGCCGACTCGAGAGGTGACGCAACTGCGCGAGCTCAACTTCGAGCTTGCCTTCGTGGCTGCGCGCGCGCTGAGCAAAGATATCGAGGATCAACGCGTTGCGATCGAGCACGCGCAATCCTGTCAACTTCTCGAGGTTGCGCTCCTGACTCGGCGAGAGCGCATGGTCGACCAGAATGACCTCGGCACAGGTATCAACCGCGACTTGCCGAATCTCGTCAGCCTTGCCACTGCCGACGAAATACTTAGGGTCGGGTCGATCGCGCTTGCCGGTGACCGTCGCGGCGACGGATACACCCGCCGATTCGGCCAACTGCGAAAACTCGTCGAGATCTTCCTGCTCTACCGGCGCACCGAGACCAAGGCGAACGAGGACGGCCTTTTCGCCGCCGCGGGGACGTTCAAACACGCGTCAGGCGTGCCGAGATCACTCGCCGACCGGAGCCGGATCGACGCCACCCTCGGGTTCTTCCGGCGACGGGAGACGCACGTTACGCGCAGGCACGACCGTGGAGATCGCGTGCTTGTACACCATCTGGTTGACGGTATTTTTGAGCAGCACGACGAATTGGTCGAACGAGTCGATCTGCCCCTGAAGTTTGATGCCATTGACGAGGTAGATCGAAACGGGGACACGCTCCTTGCGGAGCTGGTTCAAAAACGGATCCTGCAGAGACTGGCCCTTGGCCATGATGATCGACTCCTGAATGTTATTCGCCCACCCCGTACGGTTGACAATTTAACATGACAGAAGTTCCTTCACCGTTAGGAAAGCGACCCTCGCTGCAAGGCGGCCACCCTCGCTGCTAGCGCCGGCTCGTCCTGCGGCTCCAATCTCTCCCAATCCGGATCGGCATGGATCCACGTCAATTGCCGCTTGGCGAGCTGTCGAGTAGCCGCGATCGCGCGCGCGATCGCCGTTGCCAAATCCGTCTCACCCTCTAGATGCGCCCAGATCTGGCGATATCCGACGGCCCTGAGCGAGGCCGCCTCGGGTCTCAGGCCCGGGCGGGCACGCAAGCCCTCCACCTCCGCCAGAAAGCCCTCCTGCATCATCTGCTCAAAGCGCTGCGCGATTCTCTGGTGTAACCAAGCCCGATCGTTGGGCACCAGGGCGATGCGGGCAAAACGCCAATCGTGACGAGGACGGGTATCTTGCTGCCACTGACTAATCGGTCGACCGCTGGAACGGTAGACCTCAAGAGCGCGTTGAATGCGCTGCGGATCGTTGGGGTGAATCTTGGCAGCGGCAATCGGATCCACGTTCAGCAACTCGGCATGCAACGCAGGCCAACCGCGCACGACGGCTTCGGCATCGATCGCGCGACGAATATCCGGATCGGCAGTCGGCAACTTGGCGATGCCGCGAATGAGCGCATTGAAATAGAGCATCGTGCCGCCAACCAAGATCGGCAAACGACCGCGCGCTTTTACCGCTTCGATCGCATGCAGCGCGTCGTTCACGAACTCGCCGGCGCTATAGCTCTCTTCGGGATCGCGGATGTCGATCAGATGATGCGTCATCTTCTCGCGCAGATCGACCGAGGGCTTGGCTGAACCGATATCGAACCCTCGATAGACCTGCGCGGAGTCCACACTGATGAGCTCCGCTGGGACGAGCTCTGCGAGGCGCAAGGCGAACGCGGATTTGCCGCTCGCCGTGGGCCCTGCGATCAACAGCGCGTCGAATTCAGCGACCACGCAAGAACAGCTGGTCGAGTTGTGCCAGCGACAGTGTGGTCCAGGTCGGCCGCCCGTGATTGCACTGCCCTGCGCGTTCGGTAGCTTCCATGTCGCGCAGTAAGGCATTCATCTCGGGCAGAGTCAGCCGACGATTCGCCTTGATGGCGCTGCGACACGCGATATTGCCGAGCAACGCGTTGACGGTGCCATCGAGATGGTGCGCGCCTTTTTCATCCGCTAGATCCTTCAATACCTCGCGGATCAGAGGCGCCGGGTCCTCCTGCGCCAACAGACCAGGCACCGCACGCACGGCAAGCTTGCCCGGACCGATGACATCGATCTCGAAACCCGCGCGTTCGAACTCCTCGGCATGGACATCAAAAAATTCGGTGACGTGCGGCGCCACATCCACCACGCGCGCCTCCAACAATCGTTGCGAAGCGGCGCGATCACCTTGTGCGAGTTTAAGCTTCTCGTACAAGACACGCTCGTGGGCCGCATGCGCATCGACGAGCACGAGACCCGAACGGCTTTGCGACAAGATGTAGACGCCATGCAACTGAGCGATCGCCGTGCCGAGCTCACCCGGCTCCACTGCTGGTGTTACCCCTGAGTGGGTAGCGAGCAGGTCCGCCACGGCATCGACCGACCCAAGTGCGTTCGAGACACCCAGCTCTAGCGGCAAACCCACGGTTGTCGGCACCGCCGCATCGCCACCCTGAGACGGTATTCCGAGCACAGCCGCATCGGCTGTTGGCGCTGCAACGCCGGCAGGAACCCCGAGCGCCGAGTGCACACTGCGAAAGACGAAGTCGTGAATCTGACGACTGTCTCGGAAACGCACTTCGAGTTTTTGAGGATGGGCGTTCACGTCGACCCATGACGGATCAAGCTCGAGGTAGACGAGATAAGCCGGCTGACGCCCGTGGTAGAGCACGTCGCGATAACCCAATCGCACGGCACTCGCGAGCAAGCGATCACGGACTGTCCGCCCGTTCACGTAGGCATATTGATGATCGCTGCTCACCCGCGCCGCCTGCGGTTGACCAAGCCAACCGTGCAGCGAAACAGAACCGGAGTGCCGCTCGAACTCGATGGCGCTTGCCATGAATTCATCGCCGAGTATGGCAGCGACTCTCGCTCGTCTTCCTTCGGCACTCGTCGTCAATGGCGCGTCGAGCAGTACTCGACCGCCATGACGCAAACGAAAAGCGACATCGAAACGCACCAATGCAAAGCGTTCGACGAGGCGTGCGATATGACTCCATTCCGTGCTTTCGGCGCGCAAAAATTTGCGTCGTGCGGGTACATTAAAAAAAAGATCCCGCACTTCGATCAAGGTGCCGCGCGGCTGCGCCGAGGGCTTGATAGCCCCGACCTCACCACCGTCGACTCGAATTTCCGCAGCCTGCGAAGCACCCTCTCGCCGCGACGCCACTCGCATTCGCGATACCGAGCCGATCGAGGGCAAAGCCTCACCGCGAAAACCCAGACTCGTGATCGCGGCCAGATCGTCCAAGGTCGCAATCTTGCTGGTCGCGTGCCGCTGCACCGCCAAGGCCAGCTCGTCCGAGGCGATGCCGTGACCATCGTCCAGAATACGGATCAGCGCAGCGCCACCACCTTCGATGTCGATATCGATGTGACGCGCCCCGGCGTCCAGGCTGTTTTCCAGTAATTCTTTGACGACGGAAGCAGGACGCTCGACCACCTCGCCCGCGGCGATCTGGTCGACGAGCGCGCTCGGCAACTTTCGGATGGGCACGATACGGATCTTAGAGTTTGCCGGCAGCAGCAGACTCGGGAGCCGTCGCTACAACGGTACGACCGCGCTCACGCTCGAGGGCGAAGCGCGAACCCTCAGGCGGATGATCGAGGAAAAATTGTCGGACGCCATCGAAGATGGCTTCGGCCAGCTCGGCGCGCTTCGATTCGATATTCAACAAGCGCTCATCCGAAGGACTCGAAATGAACGCGGTCTCCACCAACATCGAGGGGATATCGGGACTTTTCAAAACCAGAAATCCGGCCTGCTGCACCTGCGGCTTACGAACCTCGTTAACGCGGCGCAAGGAACGCAGCACGCGCTCGGCCGCCACGACGCTTTGCCCAATCTGCGCCGATTGCGCCAAGTCGACGAGCACCGAGGCAATCACGGGGTCTTTATCATCGAGGGAGATCCCACCGGCTAGATCAGCCGCGTTTTCGCGGTCGGCCAACCAACGCGATTGCTCGTCACTCGCGCCCTTCTCCGAGAGCACGTACACCGACGAGCCCGATACTGACGGGTCGCGCACGGCATCCGCGTGTACCGAGACGAAGAGTTGCGCACCCGCCGCTCGCGCGCGACGGATCCGCTCGCGGTGCTTCAAAAAATAGTCGCCATCGCGCGTGAGAATCGCGCGCATGCCGGGCTCCTGATTGATACGTTCGGCGAGACGCTTGGCGATATCAAGCACGACATCCTTTTCGCGAGTGCCAGCGCGACCGATCGCGCCCGGGTCCTGACCGCCATGACCGGCATCAATCGCGACGATAACCTCACGACCGGAGCTCGGCGGTGCATGTGCCGCCTTCACTTCCTTCAAGGCAGTTCGGCTGGCCGCAGATGCAACCGCTGGCTCAACCGCTGTGGACACCGCCGAGGCGGTGGTCAAAGAAAATTCGAGCGCGGCGACGCGACTCGAGGCGCCCTCCGCTGCGACCGGTTGCAGTTGTGCCGCCGGATCGATTTCGAACACCAAGCGAAGATCGCCATTAGCCTGCGGCCCGGCGCGCAAGGCGCGAACGGCGCCGCTCGCTCGCGGTAGCGTCTGCTTGGGCTTTGCGGTATTGGCAAGGTCAACAACCAAACGGCGCGGCTGCTCCAGCACGAACCAACGCGTCGATGTGGCTGCCGAGAGTTCAACGCGGATCTGCGTCGAGTTGGCATCAGCATCGACACGCAGAGCGCGCAGCTCGGTCGCAGCTTGCGCCGACACCGAAGACACTGCCAGCAGCCAGACGGCCACAGCAAACGACCAAAAACGCCCTGTCATGGGCGCGAACTGTAAGCTTTAAGCAAGATAAATATCAACAAAATTAAGGCCCTGCGATCGACAGTTCACAACGCCTGCAGCCATTGGCGGCCGGCCTCGGTCCCCGCGGACAGCTCTAGCTGCCGTCCATCCCCTGCGACTCGCAACGTCACCTCAAGATCGAATCGACCCAACGCGCCTGCCGCCCGCTCCGGCCACTCGACCATCCAAAGGCAGCCTCGATGATCGTGGTCGGCGAGCCCCAGGCCTCTGACATCGCCCGAATCACGCAGACGGTAGAGATCGAGATGCACGACGGTCAGCGGATCAAGCTCATACGTCTCGAGCAAAGAAAAGGTGGGACTACGCACCGACCCGATGACGCCCAGACTGCGTAAAAAGCCGCGCGTCAAGGTGGTCTTGCCGGCGCCCAGGTCGCCCTGCAGCGCAACTTTCAGAGCACCCTCAGGCAGCGACGGTATGGCCGATGCCAGCTTCGCGCCAAACTCGAGCGTGGCGGCTTCGTCTGTTAACTCGACTCTCATGGTAGATACCGAGCGAGATTCATCTCCAGCTCGCCTGCGAGTAACCCACGATCCGGCCGGTGCGCCAACTCAACGGGCAACTCCGCGGCGCGAAGATGCAACCAGACGGCTGCTTGCGCCGACAGAAGCGAGCTATCGATCGAACGGCGATCTCGCTGCTGCGCCCAAATGCCGGCCAGGATTCCTGCCAACACATCGCCAGTGCCCGCAGTCGCAAGGCGCGGATTGCCCTGCGCGCACAAAGTGGGTCTGCGATCGGCGCAGCCAATCCAAGTGCCAGCGCCCTTTAGGACGATGACCGATCGAAAGCGCGCCTCGAGCATAGCCAACGCCGCGCGACGGTCCGCTTGTACATCGCTCGTGGTGAGCCCCAAGAGTCGCGCCGCTTCCGCGGGATGGGGCGTCAGAACCCACGGTCGAAGCGGCGAACGAGCATCCGCAGCACCATCGACGACCGATCGACTCGCGAGCAGCGTGAGCGCATCGGCATCGACCACCGTAGGAGCCGAGTCGCTCAATGCGAGCTCGAGCATTCGCGCGGACCATTCGTCACGACCAAGCCCTGGCCCAAGCACGCGCACATCAGCGCCCTGCAGATGTTCTGTCATGGCGGCTGCATCGGTCACCGGTCTGACCATCAACTCAGGATGTGCGGTTGCAATCGATACGGCTGACGAGGGATGACACAACACCGTCACCTTACCGGCACCCACTCGCAGCGCCGCGATGGCTGCGAGGCGCGCGGCGCCCGGCATACCGAGTCCACCACCGACCACGATCACGTGACCCGAATCACCCTTGTGAGCGGTTATCGAGCGGCGCGGCAAAGCCTGACGGAGCGATGCTTCATCTAATCTTTGAGCAACGCACCCGACAGACTCTACTGCACTCGCAAACAGAGTTGGATCATCGACCAGCGTCTCTAATACCAAGCTCCCCACCCAAGGAGCCGCCTCTAGCAGATTCAAGCCCAGCTTGTGGCCGATAAAAGTCACCGTTAGATCCGCGCGTATCGCACACGCACGCGGCTTGCCCGTGTCGGCGCACAAACCGGAGGGCACATCGATGGAGAGCACCGGTCTTGCTGAGGCATTGACGAGACTGACGACTTCGGCGATCACGCCGGTCACATCGCGTTGCAAACCGATACCAAAGATGGCATCCACGATGACATCGGCTTTACTGAGCTGATCGGCCAGATGCGCGCGATCTAAGGCGTCGATCCTGACACCCGCCGCACGACATTCGCGCGCCGCTCGAGCAGCATCATCGCGCAGTGCCTCGGGCGGAGTCAGCGCGAGGACGCGCGGCGATAATCCGAGCGCTAACGCCTCGCGCGCCAAAACATAACCATCACCCGCGTTGTTGCCAGAACCTGCGAGCACGAGGATGTCTCGAGCGGCAGACCAGCGCGCGCGTAGCTGCCGCGTCGCACGCATACCGGCACGAGTCATCAACTCAAAAGACGCTATACCGACGACATCGATCCAATGTCGCTCCAGCGCGCGGATTTGCGCAACCGTGTGCAAGTGGAGCGGGCTCAACATGCGGGCCAGTATACTCGCGCGCATGGAGCCCTCACTGGATTGGCAAAGTCTGCGCCGCGATCTCGACGGGCTCGCGACCGAGCTGGGCTTCTCGGCCATCGGTGTGGGCAACGTCGAACTTTCGGAAGACGAAGCGCACCTGCAGCGCTGGCTCGCCGAGGGGCGTCACGGTCAGATGCATTACATGGAGCGTCATGGCACTCGTCGCTCGCGCCCTGCGGAACTCAGACCGGGCACCCTCTGTGTCATCAGTGTCCGGATGGACTATTGGCCCGCCGATGCGGCGCCCGCGGAGGACGTGCTCGCGAATGCCACACTCGGTTACATCTCGCGCTACGCGGTGGGGCGCGATTACCACAAAATTCTGCGCAACAAGCTACAAACCTTGGCCGATCGCCTCGTCGAACGTATCGGTCCTTTCGGCTATCGCGTCTACGTCGACTCAGGACCCGTACTCGAGAAGGCACTCGCACGAAACGCGGGGCTCGGCTGGATCGGCAAACATACCAACCTGATTGCAAGCGACGCTGGGTCCCTGTTTTTTCTGGGTGAGATTTATACCGATCTACCGTTGCCCACCGATACTCGATCGAGCGCCCACTGCGGCACTTGCGAGGCCTGTCTGCCGGCATGTCCAACCGCGGCTATTACCGCACCCTGGCAGCTCGATGCGCGACGCTGTATTTCTTATCTCACGATCGAGCATGACGGAACCATCGATGAATCGCTGCGTCCCCTCATGGGTAATCGCATCTATGGATGTGATGACTGTCAGCTCGTCTGTCCGTGGAACAAGTTTGCGCAAGCGGCTTCGCATCCGGACTTTCGACAGGCGCGCCTTGGGCTCGATGCAGCCAAGCTAACGGATCTATTTGCCTGGAGCGAAACGGAGTTCGACGAGCGACTGCGCGGCTCGGCGATACGCCGCATCGGGCACGAACGTTGGTTACGCAATATCGCCATCGCGCTGGGTAACGGGTTGCCGAGCGACGAGGCATTAGCGGCTTTGGAGTCGCGCCGCACCCACCCGTCACCGGTGGTGCGTGAACACGTTGAATGGGCTCTGCAGCAACTCGCGACGCGAGCTCGCTAACGACGCGAAATCGCTAGGGGCGCGTCGCGCGGGTGTTATCGATCAAACGCGCGCGCCCAAGCCGCGCGGCCACCAAAACCACGAGCTCAGACTCTGACAAGCTCGGCGTCAGCAATGTGTTAGCGCTGCGGATAGTGAAGTACTCGACTTTGAAACCGGCCGCTCTGAGCGTGCGCCTCGCTTCGGTCTCGAGTGCCTGCAAATCTTTGGCCGACTCATCGTCGGTATCGATGGCCACTGCGACGCGCCGCAACTCCTCGTAGAGCTTGGGCGCGATGGCGCGTTCGCCCTCCGAGAGATAAATGTTGCGCGAACTCAGGGCCAAACCGTCTGGCGCGCGCACGGTCGGCGACCCTACGACCTCGACCGGCAAAAACAGATCCGCCGCCATGCGTCGGATCACCAGCAACTGCTGGTAATCCTTCTCACCAAAAACGGCGACATCAGGTTGCACCATACTGAAGAGGCGCATCACGACACTCGCAACGCCCTCAAAATGTCCCGGTCGAAACTCGCCATCGAGAATCTCGCTGAACCCTGGAACCTGAACTCGAGTTGCGAACGCCAAGCCGCGGGGATAGACCTCGCTGACATCAGGCGTGAAGAGAATGTCACAACCGGATCGACGCAGGATTTCAGAGTCTGCATCGGGCGTGCGCGGATAACGCTCATAGTCTTCGCTTGGCCCGAATTGCATCGGGTTCACGAAGCTGCTGACGATCAATCGTTTGGCATGCTTATACGCTTGGCGGAAAAGCGCCATGTGCCCGTCATGCAAATTGCCCATGGTCGGCACCAACGCGATGCGTTCTCCCGCAGCGCGCCATGCCGCCACTGACTGACGAAGTTGTTGTACCGAACTCAACCGTTGCATTGGGATCACATCGTAACAGAGTCATCATTCCGTAACGGCATCACCCGACTCAACTAAAGCAATGTTCAGGGGCTGGATACGTCAAGGATTTGACAGCCTGCACGTAGCGGCGCATCGCATCGAGGTTACCCGAGGCGCCCTGCATGCAATCGAGCACAAAACGGGGCTTCCGACCGGTCGTGATGCCGAGCACGTCGTACAGCACCAGAATCTGCCCATCTGTGGAGGGGCCCGCACCAATGCCAATCACAGGCACCTGCAGCGACTCGGTGATGCGTTGACCGAGCTCGCTCGGAATGCACTCGAGCAGGATCAAATCAGCGCCTGCGGATTCGAGATCTTTGGCGGCTCGGACCATCGCCGCAGCCGCATCGCCACTGCGACCCTGCACACGAAAGCCGCCGGTCTTATGTACCGATTGCGGTTTAAGACCGAGGTGCGCACATACCGCGATATCGTGCGAGGCTAAGAATTCGACCACCTCGATTTGCGATGGACCGCTCTCGAGCTTCACCACTTCGGCACCGCCCTCTTGCATCAGGCGCACCGAATTGGCGAGCGCGATGTCGCGCGTCGGATAACTGGCAAAAGGCAAATCCGCCATCAACAGCGGACGGTGCAAACCTCTCGCCACCGCTTTGCAGTGATACACCATGTCGTCCATCGTGACCGGCACGGTTGTGTCGTGACCCTGGATCACCATGCCGAGCGAGTCACCCACCAAGACGAGATCGACGTCGGCTTCATCGACGAGCGTCGCGAAGCTCGCGTCGTAGCACGTGAGAGAGGCGATCTTCTCGCCCTGCTCTTTCATCCGCGCGAGCGTGGCAAGAGAGACCGGTGGGCGTGTGGAATCGCGCAATTGAAGATGCGTGTACATGCGAGGCTTCCGAGATGAATTTAGATCGCTGCGTGACGCAGCGGATTGAAATAGAGCTTGCCGCGCTTCATGCGCTCGATCGCCGAGAGCAACTCCGCAAAATCCTCTTCGCGCGACAAGGGATCCAAGGTGGCGGCATTGACGATCAGCGTCGGCGCGTCATCGTAATCATGAAAGAAGCGAGCGTAGGCCTCGTTGAGCTTCTCGAGATAAGGACGCTCGATGAGTTGCTCTGCTTTGATTCGACGCTTTGCAATGCGCTCCATCAAGACATCCACGGGTGCCTGCAAGTAGATGACGAGATCTGGCTTGGGCGGATTCATCACCATACGAGCGTAGACCTGCTCGTAGAGACTGAACTCCGCATCGTCTAGGGTCACCCGCGCGAACAACTTGTCTTTCTCTAACAAGTAATCCGCAACTCGAACGGTGGCGAACAGATCGTCTTGATGCAAACCCGACAGCTGCTGGGTGCGCTGAAACAAAAAGTGCAATTGCGCGGGCAACGCCGAACCGACCGGATCTCGGTAGAAACGTTCGAGGAAGGGATTGCTCTCGGCTTGCTCGAGGATGAGCTCGGCATTCCAAACCGCAGCCAAACGACGGGCCAACGATGTCTTACCGACCCCGATGGGACCCTCGATGACAACAAAGCGGTGTTTGGGGACGTCCGACATGTTCTCCCGACCACTCAAGCCAGACGCTGCATCCCTCGATCCGCCACCCGTTCGGCCAGATCGCGAACGCGACCCAAGCCCGGAATTTGCAGATCCGCCGCAACGTCACGCAAAGGATACAGAACGAAATCGCGCTCCGGTATCCCGGGATGCGGCAGGCGCAGGCGTTCGGAATCGCGCTGCTCGCGGCCGTAGACCAACAGGTCCAAGTCGATTTCGCGCGGGCCCCAGCGCTCGCGCGTCGGCTCCCGGCCGAGGTCACGTTCCAAGCGCTGTAGGGCAGCAAAGAAATCCTCGACTGGCAATGTCGTCATGACGCCGACGACCGCGTTGACGAAATCGCCCTGTTTAACAGGGCCGTAAGGCACGGTGCGATACAACGCGGAACGACGCCAGGATCGCGTGTCCGGCAATGCCGATAAGGCCGCGATGGCCTGCTCGAGCAGCGCTCGTGAATCACCGAGATTGCTGCCGAGCGCGACGTAGGCCGGTTGCCAGAGCACCGGGTTACTCGCCGCTGCGTCGGCCGCGCCCGCCTCTACCCCGACGCCGGCCGCCTCGACTTCTCGAAGCACCGCTGCGCGTCGTACCCGAGCCGCTCGCGCGGCCCAAGCTCTCCGCCATCGCGGCACGCTGGTCCGCATTGGCCGACTGCATGCGGGACCACCATTCGACAATGGCCGCGTCGGCCATGCCGAACTGCGCGCGCAGTTGAAGTAAATCGAACGCAGCGCGGAAGCGCGGGTGCTCCATGGTACGCAAGGCGCGACGTCCGCGCGGCGACTCGAGCCGCGGCTGGAGCGCAAACATGTCGCGCACTCCCAAAATAAAGCGCCGATGCACCGCAACGCGACGGTGAATCACCGTGACCGCACGGTCGACCGCATCGAGTATCGTGCCGATGTCATGCCACTGTTCACGCGGTGCCTTTTCGATCTCAAGACCAATCGGCCCGTAGAGCAACACAGCAAACAAGAATCCGGGTGTCACGGGTTTGTCGGCTTGTACTCGAGCATCGGTATTGGCGAGCGCCTGCATCAGCATGCGAGCAGGCGGACTCTCGGGATATCGCTCCATGAAGTCACCCACGTTGGGTAACAACACTTTCAATAAACCACGATAGCGAAGCGTCTCGAGGCTACGTGCACCATGCCCAGTCAAGAATAACTTCAGGGTCTCATCGAACAGACGCGCAGCGGGCACTCCGGCGAGCAAGTCGGCCAAAGGACCCATCGGTTCAGCAGTGGCCGGCTCGATCTCAAAACCCAGTTTCGCCTCGAATCGGGCTGCACGCAGCATGCGTACCGGATCCTCGCGATAGCGCGTTTCCGGATCGCCGATCAGTCGCAGACGCCGGGCCTCGACATCTTCGAAACCGCCGCAGTAATCCCATACCGAGAAATCGGCGATGTTGTAGTAGAGCGCGTTGCAGGTGAAATCCCGACGCCAAACGTCGTCGTCGATACTGCCGTAGACGTTGTCGCGGAGGATGCGTCCGCTGTCATCGACCACACGCTCGAGGTTCTCGTCAAAATCGTGGATATCGCGCGCATCGACGGAATCGCCCGACGCATCTAACGTCGGGTTAACCTCAAGCTCAACGCCAGACTCGTCGATAGCGTCATCGGAGGATTCCAGCGAGGCAACAGGATCCTCGGCTTGCGAGGGGGCGCTCGAGGCGCGGAACGTGGCGACCTCGATGATATCTCGACCGAAAAAGACGTGCGCCAAACGGAAGCGGCGGCCCACCAATCGACAATTACGAAACAGCTTTTTGACCTGCTCGGGCAACGCATCGGTTGCGACATCGAAATCTTTCGGCTCGATTCCGAGCATGAGGTCGCGCACACAACCACCGACGAGGAAGGCCTGAAAGCCCGCCTCACGCAGTCGGTACAAGACTCGCAAAGCATCAGGAGAGATGCGCGAGCGCGAGATGGGATGGGAATCACGCGGGATGATGCGCGCGAGACGAGGTGTCGCCTCGGGGGAGGCTGGATTGGAATTCAAAGCAATGCGTTCCGCTTGAGCAATCGTGGCGGGGGCCTATAATACCTCGCCTCGGTACCTCATCACTCGGCCAACGCTCCTTTCGTCTAGAGGCCCAGGACATAGCCCTCTCAAGGCTGTAACACGGGTTCGAATCCCGTAAGGAGCGCCAACTCATGAATCCCGCTCGCGGTTCGGTATTCACCCTGCAGAAGCTCTGTAAGTCCTACGGGACGGGCCCTGCAACGGTGCATGCCTTGCGCGGTCTCCACCTCGAGATCGATCGCGGCGAACTACTGGTTCTCCTTGGTCCATCAGGCTCCGGAAAGTCGACGCTGCTGAATATCCTGGGCGGTCTCGACCGTCCGACCTCCGGCGCGGCTCGTTTTGGCGATCTCGACCTCGCGACAGCCGACGATGACACTCTGACTGAATACAGACGCCGCCACGTCGGCTTCGTCTTCCAGTTCTACAACCTGATTGCGAGCCTCACGGCCCGCGAAAACGTCGAATTGGTGAGTCAGATCTCGGACGACCCGATGTCACCAGACGAAGCGTTGCGCTTAGTCGGGCTGACCGAGCGAACGACACATTTTCCGGCCCAGTTGTCCGGGGGCGAGCAGCAACGAGTCGCCATCGCGCGCGCCATCGTCAAACGACCCACCGTATTGCTGTGCGACGAGCCGACCGGAGCGCTCGATGTCGCGACCGGGGTCAAAGTCCTCGAATCCTTGCTACACATCAACGAAACCATCGGCACCACGACCCTATTGATCACACACAATGCGGACATAGCGCGCATCGGTGATCGCGTGGTGCATTTCGCCGACGGCTCGATACGCACGGTCGAGGCCAATACGCGACGAGTCGCGCCGAGCCAGGTTCGTTGGTGAAGCCACTCACCCGAAAACTATTTCGTGATCTCCGTCGTCTGCGGTTACAGGCTATCGCAGCCGGCATCGTCCTCGGCTGCGGTATTGCGATCTTTGTGATGTCGATTGGCACCTACGGATCGCTGGAATCCGCGCGTGACAACTATTATCGCGAAGCGCGCATGGCGGATCTCGCAACCTCGCTGGTCCGCGCGCCCGAAGGCATCGCCGCCTCGCTCGCCCTAATACCGGGCGTGTCGGCCATCGAAACCCGTGCGGCGGGCTTCGGTCTCATCAATCTGCCGCAGGTCGATGAACCGGTTACCGCGCAACTTCTGTCTCTGCCAGCGGATCGACGCCCCCTCGTCAACGATCTCTCGTTGCGCGAAGGACGATGGCCCGAGTCGAACCGTGCGAACGAAGCCCTGGTCAACGAAGCATTCGCAGCCGCACACGGAATCAAACCCGGCGATCACATTTCCATACTGATACGCGGAGAACGACGACAACTGACCGCCGTGGGTATCGCCAGCAGCCCGGAATTCGTGTTTGTCGTTGCACCGGGGAGCATCCTTCCGGAACCCGATCGCTTCGGCATTCTTTGGATGAACCGCGACACACTGATGCGCGCACTCGATCTGGAGGGCGCCTTCAACGACGTGGTGATTCGAGTCGCATCCGAGGCCGATCGCCCGCGTGTCATCGCAGCGCTCGACGAACGACTCGGACGATACGGTAGCCGCGGTGTCTACGGACAAGATCGAATGCTATCTGCGCGTTACCTCACGGATGAGCTCTCGCAGCTCAAAACACTCGCAAGCGTCCTTCCACCGATCTTCCTGCTGGTTGCGATGTTCCTCATTCATTCGGTGCTGTCACGCTTAGTCGGAATGGAGAAGTCGAACATCGGACTACTGAAGTCCTTTGGTTATCGAAACTGGGACATCGGCTGGCATTACGCGCAGTTTTCTTTGGTGTTCTCGGTAATCGGCGTTGTCTTCGGTATCTTCCTCGGAAATCTGATCGGAACCTATATGACCGGGGTTTACCGCGAGGTCTACCACTTTCCGATCCTCGACTTTCAAGCGGGACTCTCGACCTACCTGGGCGCGACGGCTGTCGGCGTGATCGCCGGCCTACTCGGCGCTGTCGGCGCCGTACGGGAGGCGACACGGCTGGCACCGATCGTCGCACTTTCGCCCCCGACACCGACCGCGTTTCGCCGCTTAAACAGCTGGGTCGAGCGACGCGCCAAAAGTCTATCGTTACGCTGGCGCATGGTCGTTCGACGCTTACTGCACTTCCCGCGTCGCAGCGCCATGACGGTCATCGGTATCGCACTCGCCCTCGCCTTGCTCATCATGTCCGAGCATTTTCCCATCGCAGTCAATCGCCTGATCGACCTGAATTTCGGTACTGCGCAACGCATGCACGCGACACTCACCCTCTCAGAACAACGTAGCGATATCGTGCTGCGCGAGATCGCTCGACTACCCGGAGTGATCTTGGTTGAGCCAGTTCGAGTCGCCGATGTTTTTTTCTCTCACGAGCATCGACACGAGCGTGAGGCGATCATCGGCCTACCAAGAGGTGCAGCGTTGAATCGACTCGTCGAGTCGAATCGAGACGTTGTGGAACCAGCGGAAAAGGGTCTCACGCTGTCGACAAGTCTCGCGCGTAAACTCGGCGTACGCGTCGGCGATCAAATCCGAGTGCAGGCAACCGATGGGCCCCGCGCGCTCGTCGAAGTTAAGGTCAGCAGAATCGTCAGCCCCTTTTTGGGTGGCAGCGCCTACATGGACCAAGCAGAGCTCGGGCGCCTGCTGCGCGAGCCATCGCGAGTTGGCGGCGCGCATGTGATCATCGACTCAACCCAACGCCAGGCTCTCAACGAACGACTCAAGCAGATCCCGGCGATCGTGGGCGTCGCTTACACGGACAACTTCCAGATTGCACTGGAAAAACTCTTTCGCGAAGGCGTCGGCTTTTTCTCAAATATGTTTTTGTTTTTCTCGCTCAGCATGGCAGCAGGGGTCGCTTTTTCAGCCGCCCGGATCACCATCGGCGAGCAAGAGCGCGACCTCGCGACGCTCAGAGTGTTGGGATACAAACGCCGATCCATTTCGATGCTGCCGCTCGGCGAAATGACGGTGTTGTTGGTGCTCGCCATTCCGACAGGTTTACTATTGGGGGCAGCGCTCTCCAACTGGATGATGCACCAGTTCGAGACCGATCTATTCTCGTTCCCGTTGATTTTCGACAGTCGCGCCTATGCGCGATCTGCTCTGTTCGTCGCCGCAGCGGTGCTGGCAGCGACCTTCTGGGCTCGTCAATCAATCGATAGAATGCAATTGGTCGCTGCACTAAAGGCACACGAATGAACGGTTCACGTCTCATCCATCTTTTGAGACAGCGATGGTATCTCGTCGTCGCTGGCCTCGGTGTTTTAGTGGCTTTGGCTTGGTCTTTCCAACCGCGCGCGATCCCGGTACAGGTAGCAACCGTGGATCGAGGGCTCTTGCGTAGCACGCTCATTGACGAGGGGCGCACGCGTATGCACGAGACCTACGTCGTCAGCGCTCCCGTCGCAGGCGAACTACTACGCGTGGATGTCGAACCCGGCGACGAAGTGACGAAAGGCGAGACACTGGCCCGTCTGACCCGAAATCGAGCCGGATTTCTCGACGCACGTAGCGACTCGACTTCGATGTCGCTTATCGATGCGGCCGAGTCACGACTGCGCGCGGCAATCGAGGCGCGCGACTACGCGACGCGGGAGCTCGATCGCGCTCAAAAACTCGCCGAATCCCGCCTTCTATCGCAATCGACACTCGAAGGCGCGATGGCTCGGCTGCGCACGGCAAACGCCGAAGAAGCACTAGCCCGATCCGAACTCAGTCGAGCGCGCAGCGCCCTACTTTCACCGGAAAGTCAGAATACATCGACATCGATTGCCATTCGGGCACCGGTGTCCGGCTACATTCTCGAGGCACCGCAGCGCAGCGAAACAGCCGTCCAAATTGGCACGCCAATCGTTGTTCTCGGCGACCCGACACGCATCGACGTCGTCGCGGAATTTCTTTCCCAAGACGCCCTGCGGATCGAAGCGGGTGATCCGGCATTCATCGAAAATTGGAGCACCGACGAGTCGACCGGTCGCGCTATTCGGGCCCGCGTCGAGCGCATCGAGCCAACGGCGAGGACCAAAATTTCCGCCCTGGGTATCGAGGAACAAAGAACGCGAGTGATCCTCAGTTTCATCGACGAGGTGCCGGCCGCCCTTCGCGCACACCAGTACCGTGTCGATGCGCGAATCGTGATTGATCAAGTCGAGCAAGCGGTTCGTGTTCCCCTCGGAGCGCTCTTTCGCGATGGCAATGATTGGAGTGTCTTCGCCGTACGTGACGGACGAGCGTGGTCAAAGCGCGTGACGCTCGGTATTCGAGGTGATGACGTCGCTGAAATCAAAGATGGTTTAAGTCCGGGCGATCGAGTAGTTCTGTTTCCCAATCGCGAGTTATCGAGCGGGATGTCGATCGAGCTAGAGGAGCAGAGATAGCATGAATGACCCTCGCCTCAAGGCCATACTCGATAGCCCAAGCTTTCGTCTCGCCGAGGACGACGGGGATTTTCTGGAGAGCGATAGCGCACGCGCGATTCGTC
>JBDKJA010000028.1:0-18551 GCA_039796795.1 Pseudomonadota bacterium | reverse complement strand
ACGCTCACGTTATCGCGCAGACCGTCAGCGGTGATCGAGCCTTCCGGCACTCGTAGCAAGTCATCAGCCGAAACCGTGACGTCATCACGCAAGCGGTGTACTTGATTGGGTGTCGGCATCAATCGATCGAACACTTCCATCGCAATCGGCACGAGCGCTGGGTGCGCTACCCAAGTTCCATCATGCCCGTCACCGGCCTCTCGCTCTTTGTCGGCGCGGACCTTCGCGAGCGCAGCGTCGTTGGCCACCGGATCGTTTTTGATCGGGATCTGCGCGGCCATGCCGCCCATGGCGAAAGCACCACGACGATGACAGGTCCGGATGCAAAGCAACGAGTAAGAGCGCATGAAATGCGTCGTCATGGTGACGAGGCGACGCTCGGGCAGAAGGAAGTCGGCGCGTTTCGCGAACTTTTTGATGAAGCTGAAGATGTAATCCCACCGACCGCAGTTGAGGCCCACGATGTAGTCGCGCAATTCGAACAGGATTTCATCCATCTCGAACGCGGCCAAGATCGTCTCGATCAACACCGTACACTTGATGGTGCCGTGCGCTAGACCCAAACGCCGCTCGGCAAAGTCGAAGACCTCGGCCCACAAGCGCGCCTCACGATGGCTCTCCATCTTCGGGAGATAAAAATAGGGTCCGGTCGCGCGGGCGGCCAACTCGCTGTGGTTGTGGAAAAGATAGAGCCCGAAATCGACGAGCGCGCCAGGCACAGGCTTACCCGAGGCCAGCAGATGCTTCTCCTCGAGATGCCAACCACGAGGTCTGACGAACAACACCGCAACCTGCGCATTCAGCGCATAGCGCTTGCCCTCGGGACTCGTGAAATCAATGCGGCGCGCAACCGCATCACGAAGATTCGCTTGACCCGAAATCACGTTATCCCACGACGGCGCGAGCGAGTCCTCGCAGTCGGCCATGAATACTTTGGCGCCACAGTTGAGCGCGTTGATGATCATCTTGCGATCAGTCGGACCCGTGATCTCGACTCGGCGATCTTGTAAGTCCGCTGGAATCGGGGCGACCTTCCAGTCACCTTCGCGAATGGAACGAGTTTCAGCCAAAAAGTCCGGCATCTCGCCGGCGTCTAGGCGGGCCTGTCGCTGCTCACGGGCACGCAGCAACTGCTCGACACGCGGTCCGAAGCGGGCAACGAGCTCGGCTAAAAACTCGATGGCAGCCGGAGTCAGGATGCCCTCATCGGCCGGACGTTCAGCCACACCCGGGGCAAGTTCGAGTCGGTAGGAGCTCATCGGCGATTCTCATGGACAGAGGGGACGATTGAACTCTAGCGGTATTGGTGAGAGTATTTACACAATAGAAATTTCACAGTGTGAATTTCACCTATGGCTGGATTGCTGCGACAAGGACATTTTCTCGGCTCCAAATTGCGCAGCCTTCGCAAACGCAATGGCCTGACGCTGGATGAGGTTTCTGCGCGCTGCGTTCAGTTGAACTCGGAGCATGCGCCGTCCGTCTCCTACCTGAGCATGGTCGAAACCGGCAAGCGGGTCCCCTCAGCCCAGATGCTGCAGGTGCTCGCACAGGTCTTCGGCAAGGATGTGGGTTGGTTTCTCGATCGCACCGAGGCACAACCAGCAAGCCCTCCGCGCAAGGGCCGAGGCGGCGTGGCTACCGTGATGCCTCTCGAGCCTGCCTTCCTCTTCTCCAAAGAATTGCTGCAGTCGGCGCTGCCGGAACTATTGGCTCAAACCGGAACCAGCGGCCGACAATTTGCTCGCCTACTCGTCCGCGTCTGGCAGGAAGCGAGGCAGAACGACTTTCCTGACATCGAACGCGCTGCCGAATCAGTCGGCCGGCGACGAATGCCGCTAGGGCTCGACGACGTACTCAAAATCGTTGCCGACCTAGGACTCACCATTCGTTGGACCGAAGAAGATCGGCGCAACCCGCAATCCAAACTCTTGCGCGCTCGGTTCGAAGCACCGGGCACGATCGTCATCAATCGGCGCTTACGTGGCCAAGAAGCCCGCCTCAAATACACCCTCGCCTTTTTCATCGGCCACAAAATCCTGCACGGCGCTGACGGTGTTGTACCGCCGCACAGCGTCACGGGCGCCACAGTTGAGGAGCCGACAACGGTTGATGCCGCCGCGATGGCGCCGCGTGATGTTCTGCTCGCCTGGCGCGATTTCGAGTGCAGCGCCTTTGCGGGTGCATTGCTGTGCCCGAAGCAACCGCTACGCCAATTCCTAGTCCGCGAACACCATGAGATTGCCGCCTGCGAGAAGCTCGGCGTGACGCCAGCGGTCATGATGCGCCGCATGACGGCTGTATCACCCTACCGACACTGGCATTTCTTTGATGGGTATTCGCCAGGGTTCTTGCGTGCCGTCTATCGCGGCAATGGCATCCCCTTGCCTTGGGGCAACATGAGCCTCGTACCAGACCCCTGCCCTAATTGGGCCGTCTTCCGACTGCTGCGCGATACGCCTGAATCACGTGCGGCGGAGCATAAGCCGGTCTCGCAGATCTCGATCATGCGTGATGGGGGCGAGCCCAAGCTGTATTGCTGTCACTCTCTGCGAACGCAGGATGCGGCCGACGTATCGCATGTTCTGTCAGTCGGGGTCGATCTCGCTCCGGCGCTAGAGGCACAAGGCCATGACGCACGCGCCTTGATTACGGCAATCGACGAGAGTTGCCGTCGCGGTAAAGGGGTTGGCAAGGTTCCACCAGAAGCAGCCGCCGCCATTCGCACCGCGAGTCACGTCCTCAACATCGCTTGGGTTGCTCGCGCACTCGAATCACCGGCGAGCGTCATCTGTCCGCGTAGCAGCGGTTGCCCGCGCGAGGTCAGCTGCGGCGACGCTCCGCCCGCGCGCGATCTGCGACCAACATCGCGAGTTCCAGCGACTGCTCGTAGTTAAGGCGCGGATCCACGGTGGATTTGTAAGCTCGCTGTAGGTCGGAATCCGACAGGCCACGAGCACCGCCCGTGCACTCCGTGACGTTCTCGCCCGTCAGCTCAATGTGAACACCACCCAGATGGGAGCCAAGATCCTGATGGATGCGGAAGCTCAACTCGAGCTCTTTCAAAATATTCTCAAAGCGGCGGGTCTTTAACCCACTCTGGCTGTTCTCGGTGTTGCCGTGCATCGGATCGCAGACCCACAGAACCGAATGACCCGTTGCACGAACGGCCTGTATGGCCTTCGGCAAGGCCGTTTCGATGTCCTTCGCGCCGAAGCGATGAATCAGTGCCAGTTTGCCCGGCACGTTCTGCGGATTCAGCGTCGTGACGAGACGCTGTAACCAACCCGCATCCATCGCCGTACCGATCTTAATGCCGATCGGGTTCGCGATGCCTCGGCAGTACTCGACGTGCGCACCATCGAGCTGCGCCGTACGCATACCGATCCAAGGCATGTGGGTAGAGAGGTTGTACCAACGCTGAGAGCGTGGAATGAAACGGGTCTGCGCCTGCTCGTAGTGCAGGATGAGCGCTTCGTGACTCGAGTAGAACTCGGCACGCAGTGCTTGATGAACCTCTTTGGCGCTGATCGTCTCGAAAAATTCCAAACCGTCGGCCACCGACGCGACGATCCGCTCGTACTCGGCCTTCAGCGGTGAATGCCCGACGAACCCCAAATCCCAATATTCCGGGTGATGCAGATCGGCAAAACCGCCATCGATCAGCGCACGAACAAAATTGAGTGTCAGCGCTGCGCGCTCATAGCCACGCAACAAAAGGCTCGGGTCCGGCTGGCGCGCCTCCGGTGTGAATTCGGCTTGATTGACGATGTCGCCCCGGTAGGACGGCAGGGTCACACCATCGCGTGTTTCGGTATCGGCAGAGCGCGGCTTGGCATACTGACCGGCCATGCGTCCGACGCGGATGATCGGTTTCTTCATACCGTGCGTCAGCACGAGGCTCATCTGCAACAAGATCTTCAAACGCGTGGCGATCTTGTCCGACTGGCAATCGTCAAAACTCTCGGCGCAATCACCGCCCTGCAGCAGGAAGCTCTCGCCACGCTGGGCGGCAGCCATCTCCTCGCGCAGTCGCTCGACCTCCCAGGACACCACGATCGGCGGCAGACGCGACAATTGAGCGACCGCCTCGAGCAATGCGGCTTGGTCGGGATACGACGGCTGCTGCTGCGCGGGTCTCGTCTGCCAACTGGTCGGATTCCAAGCCTGATGTTCTGGAGTTTTCATGACTCCCTGATTCTATGCTGATTTAACGGCTTTTTCCGCTGTTTTCGCTTCCTGCCACAGCGCTTCCCAAGTATCGAGGTCCAATTGCTCCAAGACCAAACCGCGGTCGCGCGCGATAAGTTCCATGTGTCGGAAGCGACTTTCGAACTTGGCATTCGCCGCGCGCAGTGCCGCCTCAGGGTCAAGCTTGAGGTGTCGCGCCCAATTGGCCACTACGAAAAGCAGGTCGCCGAGCTCCTCACTCTGACGCTCGACCGACTGCCGCTCACGCAAGGTCTCTTCGAACTCGGCCAGTTCCTCATCGAGCTTTGCTCGCATGTAAGACGCGTCCGGCCAGTCGAAATGCACTCGTGCGGCCCGCTTACCGAGCTTAACGGCACGCGTTAGAGCCGGTAGCGCACGCGCGACTCCATCGAGAGTGCCCTGCTCGCCGGCCTGGGCGCGCTCGTTTTGCTTGTAGCCCTCCCATGCGCGAGTTTGCTCATCCGCGGTCAAAGTTTGCTGACTACCGAACACATGCGGATGACGTCTCACCAATTTGTCAGCGATCGCGCGCGCCACTTCGTCAAAATCGAACTGGCCCGATTCCTCGGCAATACGCGCAAGGAATACGACTTGATAGAGCAGATCGCCGAGCTCATCGCGCACGGCTGCAGGGTCATCTCGTTCGATGGCATCGGCGACCTCGTACGCTTCTTCGAGCGTGTGAGGGACGATGCTGCGCATCGTCTGCTCGAGATCCCAGGCACAACCACCTTGTGGGTCTCGCAAACGACGCATGACGGCTAGCAGTTGCTCCATCGACATCTCAACGATCCTCACCGCGCAACACGCGATACAACGTCAACAACATACCCGCTGTCGCACCCCAGATGTGATGCGGACCAAAAGGCACATCCGTTAATTCGATTTCGGCGCCCCGAAAATGACGTCGGCGCCGAACGTGGTTTCGCTCATCGAGTAGATGACGCAGCGGCATCTCGAACACCTCCGCCACTTCAGCGGGATCGAGTTGCAGATCGAAACCCGGGCGAATGAACCCGACGACCGGTGTCACTCGGTAGCCACTGATGATGAGGTGATCGGGCAGGAAGCCCGCTAATTCGATACGAGTACGCGGTAAACCGATTTCCTCCTCGGTTTCGCGCAGCGCCGCGCTCGTGATGTCACGATCGGTCGGATCGACCCGGCCACCCGGAAAACTGATTTGCCCTGGATGCTGAGACAGGTGATCTGCGCGGCGGGTCAACAAAATGGTGAGGCCGCTATCGTGCTCCACGATCGGCACCAAGACCGCCGCGGGCGTCGGTTGCTCGGGAAAAGAGTCGCGCAGTTCTTGGCGGCGCTCCGGTGTCAGCGAGCCATAGCGCCAGTCCTCGCGCGGCATAGCACAAGGCTCACGCAGCAGCTGCTCGCAGATACGTGCCTTCAGCGCCGCATCATCGAGTGAAACCAGATCAAGGGAATTCATGGGTTATCATGCGCATTCTACTCCATCCAGCCGGTCCCATCCGAATGTCACTCGACGCACTCGATGCTCTCTCTCCCCTCGATGGGCGCTACGCCAAAAGCACAGCCCCGTTGCGTGCGTACCTGTCGGAAGGCGCTTTGATTCGCGAACGAATTCGCATCGAAGCCGACTGGCTCATTTTTCTCGCAGACGCACGTCCCACAGGCCTGCCTGCCGCGGCACAGATCACTCGAGCCCTGCGCGATGTCGCGACCGAACTCTCTAAATCGCCACCCGCCACAGCGGCAACGGCCGTCAAGGCGATCGAGCAGCGCACGAATCATGATGTGAAAGCGGTCGAGTACTACGTGCGCGATCAACTGGCATCCGCCGGCGCATCGCCCGAGGTTCTGGAACTCGTCCACGTCGGTTGTACCTCGGAAGACATCAACAATCTGGCTTATGCACGTTTGCTGCGCGATGCGCGCGTGGTGTTGCTCAACGAGTTTCGCGCCATCGAAACGCAGTTGCAGCAGTTTGCGACAGTGCATGCAGAGCTGCCGATGCTCTCGCGTACGCACGGCCAAACGGCTAGCCCGACGACACTCGGTAAAGAATGGGCGAACGTAGCGGCTCGCCTCAGTCGCGGCATCGATCGCTGGAACGCTGTTGCCGTGCTCGGCAAGTGGAATGGCGCCGTCGGCAACTTCAACGCGCATCTGGCGGCGGCTCCACAGGATGACTGGGCCGCGCTGTCGCGCCGCTTTGTCGAGTCTATGGGACTCACTCACAACGCGCTCACGACTCAAATCGAGCCTCACGATTGGATCGGGGAATACGCTGACGCACTCGCTGCTCTCGATGTCGTGCTCGTCGATTTCTCGCGCGATGTTTGGGGCTACATCAGCTTGGGATATTTGAAGCAGCGCGCCGTCGCCGGTGAGGTCGGCTCATCGACGATGCCGCACAAGGTGAATCCGATCGACTTCGAGAACGCCGAGGGCAATCTCGGCATCGCCAACGCGCTGCTGCGACATTTCGCCGATAAGCTGCCGATTTCAAGATGGCAGCGCGACCTGACGGACTCCACCGTGCTTCGAAATGTGGGCGTGGCGCTCGGACACGTCTTGGTCGCCCTCCGCGCTCTGCAGCGCGGCCTAGGTAAAGTCGAACCCGATCCAGCGCGCATGGCTGTCGATCTCGCTGACGCTTGGGAGGTGCTCGGCGAGGCCGTTCAGACCGTCTTGCGCGCACACGGCGTCCCGAACGGCTACGAGCTGCTGAAGGACTTCACCCGCGGACGCCGCGTCGACGGTATCGCCTATCGTGATTTCGTCGCGACGCTGCCCATCGACGAAGCGGCTAAGTCACGCCTCGCTGCCATGACGCCGGCGAGTTACCTCGGATTGGCCACACGCCTCGCCCAGGGCGGTTGAACGTGGCGCGATGAAGGTCGTCGTCGGTCTCTCGGGCGGGGTCGACTCAGCAGTCGCGGCGCTGCGACTGCGTCGCGAGGGGCATGAGCTTCAAGGCTTGTTCATGGCCAACTGGGCCGAGGACGACGCCTACTGCACGATCGCGGAGGATTATCAGGACGCACGCGCGGTCTGCCGCGAACTTGATATTCCTCTGCACCGAGTCGATTTCGCCGATGCCTATCGGCAACGCGTTTTCGATTACTTCCTAACCGAGTATCGCGCTGGCAGAACACCCAACCCCGATGTGTTGTGTAACCGCGAAATTAAGTTCGGCGTCTGCCTCGAACATGTGCGTCGCCTCGGCGGCGAACGGTTCGCGACCGGACACTACGCGCGCCGCGTCGAAGGCATAGATCGGGTCGAACTGCACAAAGCGGTCGATTTGGATAAGGATCAGTCGTACTTCTTACACGCCTTAGAGCTGCCACAATTAAAAGCGGCGTTGTTTCCGCTGGGCGACTCGCGCAAAGCGGAGGTTCGGGCCGAGGCTCGAGCGGCGGGACTGCCGGTTTACGACAAGCCCGACAGCACCGGAATCTGCTTCATCGGCGAGCGACCCTTTCGTGAATTCCTCGCGCAGTATGTGATCGAGAAACCCGGTCCTATCGAAACGGCCGAGGGCGAGCACATCGGAACGCATCGTGGACTCGCCTTCTACACGCTCGGGCAGCGCGGCGGGCTCGAGATCGGCGGACGACGTGGTCATGAAGAAGCACCCTGGTACGTCGCACGCAAGGATCTCGCGCGTAACGTGTTGATCGTCGTTCAAGGGCACGATCACCCTTTGATGCAGACGCACTGGGTCAAGACCGGACCGATGCACTGGCTGATCGACTCGCCGGCAGCGCCCTTCAGTGCGACGGTCAAGCTGCGTTACCGACAGCCGGACCAACCCTGCCGCGTCGAGCCACAAGTCGACGGCAGCATCGAGTTGCGGTTCGACGCAGCGCAGCGGGCTGTCACGCCCGGACAGTTCGCCGTTCTGTATCAGGGCACGCGCTGTCTGGGCGGCGCGGTCATCGAATCGCTATAATTTGATTTCGTTTTTTGCCCAGTTCACCTGTTTCCGGGGGTTTCCGATGGCTGACAGTTACCGCGCGCGCAAGTCACTGAAAGTAGGCTCGCGTTCCTACGAGATGTGGAGTCTCGCCGCGCTGCCGCAGAAGAAAGTGGCACGACTGCCCTACTCGCTCAAGATTTTGCTCGAGAACCTGCTGCGGTTCGAAGATGGCGTGAACGTCACGCGCAAAGACATCGACGCCCTGCTCAACTGGAAAGCCAGTGCCACCCCTGATTACGAGATTTCCTTCACGCCCGCACGTGTGATCATGCAGGACTTCACCGGCGTGCCCTGCGTGGTGGACCTTGCCGCCATGCGTGAAGCCATTCGTAAGCTCGGCGGAGATCCGCAGAAAGTAAACCCGCTTGCGCCGGCGGAATTGGTCATCGACCACTCGGTGCAAGTGGACCATTACGGCGCAGCCGATTCACTGGCGAAGAACACGAAAATCGAATTCCAACGCAACGGCGAACGCTATTCGTTCCTGCGTTGGGGACAGACCGCTTTCCGTAATTTCAAAGTCGTCCCGCCGAACACCGGCATCGTGCACCAGGTCAACCTCGAGTTCCTCGGCCGCGTCGTGTTCGAAAACAAGGATGGCAAGAAACTGCAGGCTTACCCTGACACGCTCGTCGGCACCGACTCGCACACCACCATGATCAATGGTCTCGGCGTGCTTGGCTGGGGCGTGGGCGGCATCGAGGCGGAAGCGGCGATGCTCGGACAACCGGTCACCATGCTCATCCCGCAGGTCGTCGGCTTCAAACTCACGGGTCAGCTGCAACCGGGTGCGACGGCTACCGATCTCGTGCTCACCGTCACGGAAATGCTGCGCAAGAAAGGCGTCGTCGAGAAGTTCGTCGAATACTTTGGTGACGGCCTTGCGAACTTACCGCTCGCCGATCGCGCCACGATTGCCAACATGGCGCCGGAATATGGCAGCACCTGCGGCATCTTCCCGATCGACGAAGAAACCCTTCGCTATCTCGAGCTCTCGGGCCGCAGCAAACAGCAGATCGCGCTGGTCGAGGCCTATGCGAAGGCGCAGGGCATGTGGCGCTACAACGGCGCGCCGCAAGCCGACTACACCGACGTGCTTGAACTGGATCTGAGCACCGTCGAGCCCTCACTCGCGGGCCCCAAGCGTCCGCAGGATCGCGTTCCGCTGCGCTCGCTCAAACAGGTTTACGGCAAAACTCACGCGCAGATGGCCGAGGAGCGAGCCAAGAAAAACCCCTCTGCCAAAGGCGTTGGCAAAGTTACCGGCAAGCAAAGTTTCGAGGTCAAAGATGGCGCGGTGCTCATCGCGGCCATCACGAGCTGCACCAACACCTCCAACCCGTCAGTCATGCTCGGCGCAGCCTTGCTCGCGCGCAACGCCGCTGCAAAAGGCTTGAAAGCGAAACCCTGGGTCAAAACCAGTCTCTCGCCGGGTTCAAAGGTCGTCACCGACTACCTCACCAAGGCCAAACTACTCGACGACTACGCCAAGGTCGGTTTCTACGTCACCGGCTACGGTTGCATGACGTGTATCGGCAACTCCGGACCGTTGAAGCCCGAGATCTCAGCGGCGGTCAAAGCCGGTGATGTCATCGCGACCTCAGTGCTCTCGGGCAATCGTAACTTCGAAGGCCGTGTGCATCCGGAAGTCAAAATGAACTTCCTCGCCTCGCCGCCGCTCGTCGTTGCTTACGCACTCGCCGGCACCACCGATATCGATTTGAACAGCGAACCGCTCGGCAACGACCGCAATGGCAAGCCGGTATTCCTCAAAGATATTTGGCCGTCCCCGCAAGAAGTGGCGGAAACGGTTCGCGCTTCGATCGACTCGAAGATGTTCCGTGGCAGCTACGGCGACGTATTTGCAGGTGATGCCAACTGGCGCGCCATCAAGGTGCCGGCAGGTAAGCTCTACACTTGGGACGAGAAGTCGACCTACGTGCGTAATCCGCCGTACTTCGACGGGATGCAAATGCAGCCGCGACCGGTTCAGCCGATCAAGGCCGCGCGTGCCTTGGCACTGCTCGGCGATTCGGTCACGACCGATCACATCTCACCCGCTGGCGACATCGCACGCGGCAGCCCGGCTGCCAAGTATCTCGAAGCCCATGGCGTTGAAAAGGCGGACTTCAACTCGTATGGCGCGCGCCGTGGCAACCACGAAGTCATGATGCGCGGTACCTTCGCCAACATTCGCCTTCGTAACTTGCTGGCTCCGGGCACCGAAGGCGGCGTCACCGTCCACTTGCCCACCAACGAGACGATGTCCATCTACGATGCGTCGATGAAGTATCAGGCGGCAGGTACCGCACTCGTGGTCCTGGCTGGCAAAGAATACGGTACGGGCTCCTCGCGCGACTGGGCCGCCAAGGGCACGATGCTGCTGGGCGTCAAAGCCGTGATCGCCGAGAGTTTCGAGCGCATCCACCGCTCGAATCTCATTGGCATGGGCGTCATCCCCTGTCAGTTCATGAATGGTCAGAGCGCGCAATCTTTGGGCCTCACCGGTCGCGAGATCTTCGACTTCGGTGATCTGAAGAACGCCGAGGCGCGCACGGTCAAAGTCACCGCTACTCCGGAAAACGGTGGCAAGCCCATCGTGTTCGAAGTACGCATTCGTATCGATACGCCGAAGGAGCGCGACTACTACCGCCACGGCGGCATCCTGCAGTACGTCTTGCGCCAACTCGCTGTCAGCGGCGGCAAAGGCAAGTCCAAGCCGAAGAAGAAGGCCAAGAGCAAGACGTCGGCAAAGACGAAGACCAAAGTCAAAACGAAGACAAAAGCCAAGGCTAAGACCCCAGTCAAAGCAAAGACGAAGCCGCCGGCGCGAGCGAAGAAAACCGCTCGTAAGGTAGCGCGTCGCGGCAAGTAACAGCGAGCAGGCTCGCGTGGACGTTCTCGATCATCCGCGCGAGCCTGCCCCTTTACTCGTCTTCTTCGATCTCGACGGAACGATCACCCGTCGAGACACTCTCTCGGGCTACGTCACCGGATTTGCACTGCGCCATCCGCTGCGACTGATTCGTTTCATCGGCGTTCTGCCTGACATTCTGCGCTTCGTGTTGGATCGCGATCGCGGCCGACTCAAGGGCGCCTTGATCTCGAAAATCCTGGGTGGCGTTGCGCGCGACACCATCGAGTCATGGAATCGACATTACGTACCCGAGTTACTGAGGCGCGGGGTCTTCGCCGAGGCACTCACGGCGATCGAACGTCATCGCCACGCCGGAGATCATCTCGTGCTGATGTCGGCCACGGTAGATCTCTATGTTCCCGCGATTGCCGAAGCCCTGGGTTTCAGTGAGTTCATTTGCACTCCCGTACGCTGGCGTGATGACGACAGGCTCGATGGCCAACTCGCCGCCGCCAATGTGCGTGACGTCGAAAAGGCGCGCCAGCTCAAACAACTTGCATTGCGCCATCCGGGAAAGCGCTTGGTAGGCTATGGCAACTCGACACCCGATCTCGATCACCTGAAGCTCGTAGATCGCGCGGTGTTGATCAACCCCGGCAAGCGTTTGCGCAAGGCTGCCAGTAAACTTCCGGTCGAGTTTAAGTATTGGTCATAATTTCCTGTTTTAAAAGGATTTAAAATGGCGAAGTTCACATTTCCTAAGATCGCTCCATCGGAGATCGAGCCCACTCCCAGAGAGCTCGGCACGCCGCCGACATCGCGCCGAGAGGTGTTAACGGGGCTCGTTGCTGGAGCCGGCGCCACCCTACTCGCCGAGTCCGCCATCGCACAGCCCGCCACCGTCAGCGCCCGCAGTGCAGCGACTCCCGTGGCGCCACCGAGCTTTCGCAGAAACCCGCGCTGGTCGGTGAGTGAGGCGCCCAACACTTGGGAAGAAATCACGACCTACAATAATTTTTATGAGTTCGGTCTCGATAAGTCCGATCCATCCGAACGCTCTGGCTCGTTCAAGCCGAGACCCTGGTCGGTAGAGATCGCGGGCGAAGCCGCCAAGACAGGTCGGTACACACTGGAGGACATCCTGAAGCCGCATGCGCTCGAGGAGCGGATCTATCGCTTCCGCTGCGTCGAGGCATGGTCTCGCGTCGTTCCTTGGCTCGGCATCCCCTTAAGAGACGTGCTGGCACGCTTCGAGCCAAATTCACGTGCCAAGTTTGTTGAGTTCACGACGCTACTCGATCCCAAACAGTTTCCCGGACAGCGATCACGCGTCATCGATTGGCCTTACGTCGAAGGGCTGCGTATCGATGAGGCGATGCATCCTCTGACGTTGTTGACGGTCGGCCTGCACGGGCGCTGGCTACCGAACCAGAGCGGCGCGCCACTACGCCTGATCGTGCCTTGGAAGTACGGGTTCAAGAGCATCAAATCGATCGTCCGAATTCGTTTTGTCGAGAAGCAACCCGCCACGAGCTGGAACAAGGCGGCTCCCGACGAATATGGTTTCTATGCCAACGTGAATCCCGCCGTCGATCATCCCCGCTGGAGCCAAGCGAAGGAGCGTCGCCTCGGGGGAAGCTTGTTTGGCTCGCGTATCGACACGCTACCCTTTAATGGCTACGCCAACGAAGTCGCAGCGCTCTACCGTGGACTCGACTTGCGTCGATTTTATTGATGACCGTCACGTCGGGCCCGCATCTGACTCGGCGTGGCGTCGAGCAACTCGCCTTGCTCATAGCGCTCGTGCCAATCACCTGGATGGCCATCGCGCTATTCGAGATCGCCGGTCAATCGCTCGGTCCTAACCCCAGCCGCGAACTTTTGCACAGTAGCGGCAAGACGGCGCTCAATGCACTGTGGCTGACGCTGGCGATGCGACCGTTACAGGAATTGACCGGACGGATCGAATTTTTGTGGTGTCGACGAGTTGCGGGGCTCACAAGCTTCGCGTACGCCACCTTGCATTTATTCGTTTATGCGATCCTCGAACTCGGTCTCGACTGGAGCGATCTTGGCGCGGAGATCGCCAAACGTCCGTTCATCATCGTGGGTTTGATCGCTTTGATCGGCATGCTCCCAATGGCGGCAACCTCCACCGATCGGGCGATGCGCCGCATGGGGCGCCGCTGGCAGCGATGGCATGCGGCGATTTACCCGATCGCGATTCTGGCCGTCTGGCATTACTATTGGCAGGTCAAGCTCGACATCACCGAACCTTTGATCTACGCAGCGACGTTGGCCGCGCTGCTTGGGTATCGGCTACATCGAACACGTCATCGACGTCGTTCGATCTAACGAAACACCCACTGCGGCACAAATTGCCAACCGTGCGTCAGCGCTCGATCGAGTTCTCGCCACTTCGGACTAACGGCTTCTACTGCTCGCCAATAGCGATCCGAATGGTTCATGTGACGAGTGTGTACGAGCTCGTGCAGCATCAAATAGTCGAGTACCTCGGGTGGCTGGAATGCGCCGCAGAGATTGAGACTGATAACGCCACGCTTGGAGCAGGAGCCCCACCGCGTCCGTTGCCGCCGCAGTTGCATCGACTCGTAATGAAACCCGTGACCATCAGCCAACGCACTCAACCGACGCTCGAAGTGCGGTCGCAGATAGCGGCGTAGCCATTCGATCAGCAAGACTCGAGACTGCATGCGATTGGCTCCCTCGGGCAGATGCAGTTGCAGCTCTCGATCCGAGGTCTCTTGCCAAAACATACGCGACGTTTCCGAGACGATGCGTGTAATCGACCAACGCTCGCCGAACGCCTTTAAGTCTAAGTGTGCCGGAGGAAACGGCTCGGATGCCCATTGCCGCAGTCGCTCTGCTCGGCGTGCATCCATCCAGCTGCGGTGACGCGCAATAAAGTCATCGACGATGACACCCGGCGCATAAATGGGCACCACGACCTCAACACGCCCATCGAGATGCACTCGGGCCGATAACCGGCGTGCCCGGCGGCTGCGACGAATCTCGATCGGTAACTCGCTCATGATGCGCCACATGATAGCGGCATGAGTTAGCATTCGCGCCCCATGGCGATCTATTTCAAAAGCGATAATACGGCGCCGGTGGCACCGGCCATCATGGCGGCACTACATGAGGCCAACGAAGGCTACGCGCGTGGCTATGGCGATGACCGTTGGACCGCCGCACTACAAGCGCGCTTCGAGCATCTGTTCGAACACGAGGTTCGCGTCTTCCCCGTCTCGACGGGGACCGCCGCCAATGCGCTCTCACTCGCAACGCTCGTCCCACCTTGGGGTGCTGTGTTGACGCATGAAGAAGCGCATATCGTGCGCGATGAATGCGGCGCTCCGGAATTCATGTCGGCAGGAGCAAGGCTGATCTGCATGAGCGGTGACGGTGCCAAAGTGACACCGGCGACACTCGCTCGCACGCTCGAGGCCAACCCAACCTCGGTACACACCGTTCAGCCGCGCGCGCTGTCCATTACGCAGGCAACCGAGCTTGGCACGGTCTACACACCCGAGGAGGTCCAAGCACTGTCGACGCTTGCACACAAGAGCGGCCTCAAAGTTCATATGGACGGCGCCCGCTTTGCCAATGCGGTCGCCTCGCTGCGGTGTTCGCCCGCCGACATCACTTGGCGTGCGGGTGTCGACGTACTCTCTTTTGGCGCTACCAAAAACGGAGCCCTGACCGCTGAGGCCGTCGTTTTCTTCGATCCCCAACTCGTGGCGGACTTCGAGTTTCGACGCAAACGCGCAGCCCACTTACTGTCAAAGTCGCGCTATGTATCGGCGCAACTGCTGGCGTACCTCGACCGCGATCTTTGGCTCAAGCTTGCAAGTCATGCCAACACTCTGGCACAGCGCATCGGAGCGGCTGCGGGTTCTGCGCTGATGCATCCGGTACAAGCGAACGAAGTTTTCGTCAAACTGGGTGACACCCGAATCGCCGCACTGCGAAACGCCGGTTTCGAGTTCTACGATTGGGGCGCGAGTGGCTCAGGCGAGGCGCGCTTCGTCGTCTCGTGGTGTCAAAGCGACGGTGATGTCGACGCCTTGTGTGCGGCTCTATGTTCGAATTGATCGACATCGGCATCAACCTCACTCACGACAGCTACGATCACGATCGCGCCGCCGTTCTCTCGCGTGCCGTCGATTGCGGCGTCAGGCAATTCATTGTCACCGGCGCCTCCGCTGAAAGCTCGAGGGCCGCGCTAGACTTGGTGGCTCTCTCACCGCGTATCTTGCGATCAACCGCCGGTTGTCACCCGCATCATGCAGTCGATTATGACGAGCAAGCGCACGCCACGCTCACCGAGCTCCTACAGCATCCCTGGGTCGTGGCCGTTGGCGAAACAGGGCTCGATTACCATCGGAACTTCTCCTCACCGTCAGAGCAACGACGCGCCTTCGAGAAACAGCTCGATTTGGCGATCGCCACTGGAAAGCCGCTGTTTCTGCACCAACGAGACGCCCATGCCGATTTCATCGCCATGCTGACGGAGCGTGCGTCGTCATTGCCCAGAGCCGTACTGCACTGCTTTACGGGCAATGCGGCAGAGCTCGATGAGTCCCTCGCAACGGGACTTTGGATTGGCATCACCGGCTGGATCTGTGATGAGCGGCGCGGACATCATTTACGCGAACTCGTCTCGCGAATTCCGGTCGGTAAATTGATGATAGAGACCGATGGCCCCTATCTCTTGCCGCGCGACCTCAATCCCAAACCCGAGTCTCGCCGTAACGAGCCGATGTACCTGCCACATATCGCGGATGTCATCGCCACAGCGCGCGGAGAAACGCGGGATGAACTCGCCGCTCACACCACTCGAACGGCACGGGAATTCTTCAACTTTCCTGCCGAGTGATCGGCGCTCGTCACTTAGCTGCGTTGGAAACGACTCGGGCGCGCCGACGACTTCAAGCGTTGCCAATCATCCATCCAAGGTGCGACGACACGCTCAGCATGCCCTCGCTCACCTAAAAGAAAATCCGCCTCCAATGATTCTTCCCGCAGCGTCATGCGAGGCAGACCCTTCGGAAATATCGCAGCACGCGAAAAGATGACTCGACCTTCAACAGGAATCGCACCGGCCCACCCCTTCACCGCTGCGATTCGATCGTAGAGCGCCGCCTGCGGATTGGCGAACGTAAACCGCCGTCCTGCTGCCATGACCGTCCACTCTGTCATGCTGTCTGAGCCGAAGACGTTGCCCGCGATATCGCGCACATCCAGAACCAGTAACCCGCGAGTGCTGAGCAACAGGTAATCGAGATGCACCTCGTTACCCGATGCGTCCGGCAGGGCAACATCGCGCAGGTAATCCACCGAGACGGACGCGATGCGCGTCTCGCGCGCCAGTCGCTCGCGTCGAGCACGATAGCGCTTGTATCCGATGACGGCCACGATACCGAGGACTAGGCCCGCCACAGCAGCAGCGACGACGAGTCCCGTCGGGTCTGCCAAAGAAAATGAGATCGTCATCGATGCGACGACAACAAGGCCGAACGCAGCGCAGCCAAGGATGGCTCAAGCGGCTCGACTTGCGTTGGTCGCTGCAGCAATTCAGCCAAGGCCGGTGGCACCGGCACGGTCGAATCGATCAACGGCTCAACGATTTCCGGAAACTTGGCCGGCGACGCGGTTGCGACCAAGCACCAGGGCAAGTCGCGACGCGTCGCCTCATCCATGCCCGCCCAGACCTCGGCAGCGACAGCCGTATGAGGACACCAAATTTGTCCAAAGCGCTGACGATCGCTTCGAATTCGCGCAGCGATACGCGTATCGTCAACCGACTCGGCCGTCACAGCCTCGCGCAGACGATCCACATCCGGATACAAAGCCCTCAGACGCTCCATGTTCGAGGGGTGCCCCACATCCATGGCAGATGCCAAGGTCGCCAGACTTCGACGGGGAGCCCACTCACCCGATTGCAGATAATCGACCACAGTTCGATTCGCATTGTGCGCGAGCACGATCCGACCGATCGGCAAGCCGAGATGACGCGCCCAGATACAGGCGACGGCATTGCCGAGATTGCCACTCGGAATAATGAAGTTGAGTTTGCGTGCGTGTGTGCGCCAGTACTGCAGCGAGGTAGAGGCGTAATAGGCGGCCTGCGGTAACAATCGACCCAAGTTGATGCTGTTGGCCGACGACAGACTCATCGCGGCGTTCAATTGTTCGTCAACGAACGCTTCTTTGACCATGCGCTGGCAATCGTCGAATGTGCCGGCGACCGCAAAGCTGCGTACATTATCGCCCCAGCAGGTCAACTGACGTTCTTGAGTTGGCGAGACGAGACCCTTGGGGAAAAGAACCGTCACCGCCATGCCGGGACGGCGATGGAAAGCCGCGGCAACCGCACCACCCGTATCACCGGACGTCGCCACCAAAATATTGACGGTCGGATCGCTAGCCGAGCGCAGACGCTGGAAGCTTGAAGCCAGAAATCGGGCGCCGAAATCTTTGAACGCTGCCGTGGGCCCGTGAAACAACTCGAGGACGTGCATTTCCGAATGATTGGCGGAGCCCGTCACCGGCACGAGTGGTGCTGGAAAGTTGAAAGCGTCCGCAGTGATCTCCGCGATGAGCGACTCAAGACGATCGCCCTTGGCGAACGGAGCGATCAAACGCGCGCCCACGTCGGCCAGCGTCTCGCATTGATCGAAATCCGCCGGCGTCAAACTTGGCCATGCATCCGGCACGTACAAACCGCCGTCGGGCGCGAGCCCTCGCAATATGGCCTCGCTCAAACTCAAACCAGCGGGTTCACCGCGAGTACTGAAAAAACGCATCGTGACTACCGCGGCGTCAGCCAGAGACGACACGAGCGCCGTCGGACTCGACGCGGACCACCCAGTGATCGGTCTCGACGCCGTGACGCGCAAATTCCTGCACCATCGCCGAGCGAACGGCTTCGGCTACATCCGTCTGAGCCCACGCGAACATCGTCGGCCCCGCACCCGAGATGGAACATCCCAGAGAGCCGGCGGCCAATGAGGCATTACGCACCGCCGTGAACCCCGGGATCAACTGTCGGCGCTGCGGTTCGATGACCACGTCGTTCAAACCCTCGCGGATCAACTCGAGATCATCGGTGTAGCAACCAGAGATGAAACCGGCGAGATTGGCCGTCTGCCATACGAAATCAGCCATCGCCACATCTCGTTTCAGGATGGCGCGCGCCTGTTTGGTTGCGAGAAACATGTGCGGATGCACGATGACGGCACTGATTCCCTTCGGTACCGGAATACGTTTGACGCGAGGGTTGTCGATACCGACCGTCAATACCAAACCACCGAATAACGAGGGCGCGATGTTATCGACATGCATCGAACCGCTTGCCACGGCCTCACCCTGCATGGCGAACTTCAGCAAATCGATTTTTTCGAAGGGCTGATCAAGCAAGGCATTGGCCGCGACGACGGCTGCAACGGCCGAGGCCGCCGAGCCACCGAGACCCGAGCCCAGCGGAATCCCCTT
>JBDKJA010000027.1:0-22983 GCA_039796795.1 Pseudomonadota bacterium | reverse complement strand
ATTTGGCGCGCTGCTCGTCATCGGCTCTGCACTGTCTTATGCGATTTATTTCGTGGTGAGTGAGAAATACACCCGGGAAATCGGTAGCGCCCGCTTCACTTTGATCGCCATGACCGCCGCGCCGGCCTGCCTCCTTCCCCATTTCCTTTGGACTCATGACGTGGCCGAGCTCGGCGCGTTCAGCGCCTCGGCGTGGGCGCTACTGGTGATGCTTGCGATCGTCTGTATGTTTTTGCCGGCGTCGTTTCAAGCCGAAGGGGTCCGCCGAGTCGGTGCTCAGCGAGGCGCCGTACTGTCGACCGTCGGACCACCGACCACGGTGCTACTCGCGTGGGTTTTGCTCGATGAACGCCTGACGCTCTGGCAATGGCTCGGCATCGCGCTCATCGTGGCCGGCATTTTGGTGCTCGATCTTGAGCGCACTCGTAAACGCGACTCTTAATCCGGTAGCCAGACAGTCCCGTCGCGACTGCGACGCAAGCGAAATCCGTAGGTGTACCGCTCAGCCGGATGCTCGGCGATGGTGACCAGAAAGACGCGACCGTCGCGACCGCGATATCGTCGCACCAAAGCGAGAGAGGGAGTACCCGACTTCACACCCATGCCTTTGGCACGCACGGCATCGAGAACTTCCGCACGAAGCTCGACCTCCACCGTTTCGACGCGCGTGCCGAAACGTTTCTCGATCGCCTCGTAAACATAGCCGCCTGCCTTACCGACGGAGATGGCCACAGCGGCATATTCTTTGGGCAGATAGATATCTGACCAACCGATCACCACGCCGCCCCGCCCCTTCAAGCGCCGCAAGGCTCGCACACGACACCAATGGGTGCCGCGCTTACACGCGAGAGAGCTAGCGAGTTCACCGTCAGCGACGACCTCATCGGTCGCTAATACGACGAGCCGACTCCCCTCGGGATAACGCATCCACTCGGCGGGTGATGCGAGTCGCTGCACATTTCCCGGTAACGACTCGAGTGCCGTCACCACCGTGCCGATTCCGCGTTTGCGGGTAATCAAACCCTGCTCCTCGAGACAGCGCAGTGCCTCGCGCACGGTGTGGCGACTGACCCGATGCCGGGTGACCAATTCGAGTTCGCCCGGCAGCACCGAACCGACGGGAAACTTCCCGGCAAGCAGGTCTTTCTGCAGCACCGCTGCAAGCGCTCGGTAGCGCGGCTGACTTCGATTGACACTCATCGGGTGGCATCCTAGCATTTGTCCGTACATTTACCCAAGCTGACGGATGAGAGGATTTTGCTGATGAGCCAAGCCGCCAAACCCGTAGGACCCCAGCGCTACCGCGAAACTTTCGGTCGCTACTACGAAGATTTCGTCGTCGGTGACGTGTACGAACATCGGCCGGGCCGCACCATCAGCGAAACCGATAACACGTGGTTCACCTTGCTAACCATGAATACCCATCCGCTGCACTTCGACGCGGAGTACGGCAAGGCGTCAGAGTTCGGCAAGTGCATCGTCGCCTCGCCCCTGACGCTCGCCATCCTGGTCGGCATGAGCGTGACCGACGTGAGTCAAAAAGCCATCGCTAACATGGGCTGGAAAGACATCCGGATGACCGCACCGGTTTTCGCGGGCGACACACTGTACGGAGAATCCGAGGTGCTCGAGAAGCGCGAATCCAAGTCGCGCCCCACGGCGGGCCTCGTCACCGTGCGCACGATTGGAAAAAACCAAGACGGTAAAGTCGTGTGCGAGTTCGAACGCACCGTACTCGTGGCCAAACGCGGCCATGCCGTCGAAGACAAGATGAACTACTGATCTTAACGACTCGGACCTGCGGAGAACGCCATGAGCGACGTAGACAACGAAATTCTCGAATCGATCGAGCGATGGGCTGAACGCGAGCTGAAGCCCATCGCGAAAAAATTCGACCATGCGGATGAATATCCACTCGAGATCGTCGAGCAGATGAAGGAGCTGGGTCTCTTTGGCGCCACGATCGACCCCGAATACGGCGGACTTGGGCTATCCGCCTCTACCTACGCTCGACTGGTCATGAGCATTGCCTCGATCTGGATGGCACCAGTTGGCATTTTCAATTCGCACTTGATCATGGCGGCCTGCGTGCAACGACACGGCACCGAGGAGCAAAAGCGCCGCTGGCTGCCGAAGTTCGCGAGCGGCGAGATTCGCGGCGGCATCGGCCTCACCGAACCCAATGCCGGAACGGATCTGCAAAGCATACGCACCGTGGCGCGTCGCGATGGCGATCACTACGTCATCAACGGCACGAAGACCTGGATCACCAATGGTGTGTATGGCACCTGTTTCGGTGTGCTCGTCAAAACCGACCCGGAGGCGCAACCACGCCACAAGGGCATGAGCATGTTCATCTGCGAAAAAGGCGATGGCTTCAAGGCAGCCAAAAAAATTCGCAAGCTAGGCTACAAATCGATCGATAGCGCGGAGCTCGTATTCGAAGATTATCGCGTCTCGGCGGATCAACTGATCGGCGGCGCGGAAGGCCGTGGTTTTCATCAAGCCGTGGGCGGCCTTGAGTTGGGTCGCATCAATGTCGCAGCACGTGGTGCGGGTATCGCCGCAGGCGCCCTGCGCGACGCTTTACGCTATGCGCAAGAACGCAGCACTTTCGGCAAGCCCATCGCGCAGCATCAAGCGATCCAGCTGAAGCTCGCCGACATGGCGACCCGAGTCGAAGCGGCGCGTCTCCTGATCGAACAAGCCGCACGCAAGTACGATACCGGCGAGCGCTGCGATCTTGAGTCGAGCATGGCCAAGCTGTTCGCATCGGAAGCCGGTGTCGAAAACAGCCTAGAAGCGATGCGCATCTTCGGTGGATACAGCTACTCCACCGACTTCGACGTGGAACGTTACTACCGCGATGCACCGCTGATGTGCATCGGCGAAGGAACGAACGAAATGCAGCGCATCATCATCGCCAAGCAACTCGTCGAGAGGAATCCGCTGTGAGTCTATCGCTGCCGCTCGCTGGCGTTCGCGTACTGACTTTCGAGGCTTTTGGTGCAGGACCGTTCGGCTCGATGTATCTCGCCGACCTCGGTGCCGAGGTCATCAAAATCGAGAATCGGGCGCAAGGTGGCGATGCGACGCGAGGCATGGGGCCCTATTTCTTAGGCGAGCACGACTCTCACTTCTTCCAGACATTCAACCTCAACAAGCGCAGCGTCTGCTTAGACCTGAAGACGGCAGAGGGACAAGCGATCTTCCGTAAACTCGTCGCGAAGTCTGACGCCGTGCTCAATAATCTTCGCGGTGATCAGCCGGATAAGCTCGGCCTGACTTACGCCGCGCTGCGCGACTGCAATCTCCGTTTGGTCTGCGCGCACCTGTCCGCTTATGGACGTGACAACGAACGTCGCGCCTGGCCAGGTTACGACTACCTCATGCAGGCGGAGGCCGGTTTTCTACATGTGACGGGTGAGCCTGGCTCTCCACCGGCTCGTATGGGCCTCTCGATCATCGACTTCATGACCGGTATCACGACGGCCTTGGCGCTGGTATCGGCACTCTTCGGCGCGGCGCGTAGCGGTCACGGCCGCGACATCGATGTCAGTCTCTTCGATGTGGCCTTGCACCAGCTCTCCTACCCCGGCACTTGGTATCTCAACGAGAAACTCGTGACGGGTCGTGCGCCACGCAGTGCCCACCCGAGCGCTACGCCTGTACAACTGTTCAAGACAGCCGATGGCTGGATTTTCATCATGTGCATGACCGAGAAGTTCTGGCAGGAACTACTGAAGGTTATCAACGCACCGCAGATCGCCAATGATCCGCGGTTCGCGACGGTCTCGCTGCGCCGCGAGCATCGCGATGAGCTCACCCCGCTGCTCGATGCCGAATTCGAAAAGGACACAACCGCGGCTTGGCTCACCAAACTGCAGGGTGTGCTGCCCGCCGCGCCGGTGTATGACATGGCGCAAGCGCTGGAGAACCCCTTCCCGATTGCCAACGGCATGATCAGAAACACGCCACACCCGAAGCGCGCCGACTTTCGCAGTTTTGCCAATCCGATCAAGCTCGACGGCGAACGTCTGCCTGCACGCAGCGGCCCCGCGCTCGGTGCCGATACGGACGCGGTACTAGAAGAGCTCGGCTACTCGAGCGAGGACATCGCGGACTTCAAGTCGCGCGGAATTCTTTGAGGATACATCATGAAGCTGGAAGGCCTGCGCGTACTTGATCTTTCGCTGTTCCTGCCGGGACCGCAATTGTCGTTGATGATGGCCGACCAAGGTGCCGAGGTCATCAAGGTCGAGCCGCCGGGTGAAGGCGAACCCAACCGACACATCGGACCTCGCATCGGTGAAAACAGCGTCTTCTTCCGCAACACCCATCGCGGCAAGAAGAGCGTCTGCATCAACCTCAAATCACCGGCAGGCCGCGAGGCTCTGCTTAAGCTTTGTGAGACAGTCGATGTGTTCATCGAAGCCTTCCGACCGGGCGTCGTCGATCGACTCGGTATCGGCTACGAAGCGGTTGCCGCACGCAACCCCTCGATCGTCTACTGCTCGATTTCCGCTTTCGGGCAAACGGGTCCTTACCGCAACATTCCCGCGCATGATCTCGCCACGGAAGCGATTGCAGGTGTCGTGAGCCTCAATATCGGTAACGATGGCGAGCCCACGATGCCGCATGTTCCCGTCGCCGATATGGCTGCCTCGATGCTCGCGTTGTCGGGGGTGATGATGGCGCTCTATCGTCGAGAACAAACGGGGCAAGGCGATTACCTCGACATCTCGATGCACGATTCAGTGCTCGCGTGGACACCCAACATCACGGGCCCCGTTTTCGCGCAAGGGCGATCACCGGTGCCACGCCATGAGCGTAGTCTCGGCGGAAGTGCCTTCTACAACATCTATCGCACGAGCGACGGACGTCATGTCGTACTCGGCGCGCAAGAAATCAAATTCGTTCGCAACTTACTTACGGAGATCGGCCGCACCGATCTCGTCGAGCTGTGCGAGCGCGGACCGGGGCCACATCAGGCGCCGCTGATTCAATTGCTGCGCGAGTGGTTCGCCACACGTAGCCAGCAAGAGTGGATCGATTGGTTCGCCGGACGCGATATCAGCTTCGCGCCCGTTAAGTCCCTTCGAGAGGCCTTCGATGATCCGCAAGCCGCCGCGCGCGGCATGCGCCTGGTCGACGACGCGGGCCATGAGCATATCGGCGTACCGATTCGCTTCAAAAATGAACCGGGCAAGGCCCAACTCACCCTGCCCCGCATGGGCGAACACAACTGGGAAGTTCTGCAGTCGATGGGTTACTCGGCGGCCGAGATCACCCAACTCGAACACGAGGGGGCGATTTTTAGCGTCTAACCCTGCGACAATAAGCGGATGACCTACCGTTCGCCCTTGCAGGCAAGGAAGCCTGCTGCCGCCGTATTGTCCGCTTTGGCCACCGCTGCCGCACTTGCGGCAGGTGCACCGGGATACGCCCAAGTTGCCACTGCACCGCAAGCCACGCCAGAAGAGGCTCTCGAAGAGGTCGTCGTCTCTGGACGACGTGAACCGGGCGCGGTCATCGGCGACATCGAACCCGAAGTGCAATTGTCAGCCCAAGAAATCCGCGCACTCGGCGTGGGTAACGTCTCGGAATTGCTGCAGGCACTCGGCCCCCAGCTCGGCAGCAGTCGCGGTCGCGGCGGCGAGCGCCCCGTCGTGCTCGTGAATGGCGTACGCGTATCGGGCTTTGCCGAGATCCGTGATTTGCCAACGGAAGCCATCATGCGTACCGACATCCTCTCGGAGGAAGTCGCGCTCAAATATGGCTATCGTGCTGATCAACGAGTGGTGAACCTCGTGCTGCGTCCACGCTTTCGCGCCTGGACAGGTGAAGTGAATGCTCGAAGCACCGCCGAAGGCGGTCGCGATGGGCTCGATGCGGGTATCAATTGGTTACGCATCCAACGTGACGAGCGACTGCAGTTCGATGTCAAACTGCGACACGATGACCCGCTGTTGGAGAGCGAGCGACGCATTCTCGGCGACGATGGACAACCTCGAAGCGATGCACCATTTCGCAGTTTGCTCCCCGAGGTGGACGGCTGGTCAACCAACGCAACCTGGGTAAAGCCGTTGGCGGAGGGACGCTCCGCCACACTGAACGCCACCTTTGATCGTAATGAACGAGAGTCGCTGCTCGGCCTGCGACCGGGCGTCGCGCCGGAGTCGAACCTCATCCGCCGCGATGTCGAGACCGACGACGCACGGATCGCCGGGCTCGTGCAAGGCGTGACAGCCGGTTGGCGCTGGTCCGCCAACGTCGGGGCGGATCGCAATACGAGCGAATCGTTCACCACAGGCGAAGGTCTCTCGGGTCGCTCACGTAGTGACGTGGTTGATCTCGATCTGCTGGCGAATGGCGATATCGCGGACGCACCGGCGGGCACGATCAGCGCCACACTGCGCGCGACGCTCGGCACTCGGTCCATCGAGAGTCTCTCGCGTCGCGCCGGAATCGAGCGTCTGACGGAACTCGATCGCGATCGACGCGAAGCCCAACTCAATCTCGATGTGCCACTACTCGACATGCCGGAGATCGGTCGCTTCACGGCCAATCTCAACGGCGCCGTAGAACATCTATCCGATATCGGCTCACTCGATGTGTTGGGTTATGGATTGAACTGGAGCCGCTCGCGTCAGTGGCGCGTTCTCGCCAGCATCAGCGAGGACGACGGCGCGCCATCGCTACAGCAGCGCGGGTCGCCTGCGATCGTGACACCGATCGTCCGGACTTACGATTTCTTGCGTGGTGAAACGCGCGATATCAGTCGTATCGATGGCGGCAATGCCTTATTGCAACCGGATCGTCGTCGCATCGAGAAATTCAGTTTCTCCGCGAGGCCTTGGGACGATATCGACTTCAACCTCACGGTCGACTATCTGCGCACGGAGACTCGCGATCTCATCGGCTCGCTGCCACTGGCGACACCGAGTATCGAACGTGCCTTCGCTGAGCGGTTCACGCGCGATGCGCAAGGCAGGCTGCTCGCCATCGACGCTCGTCCGCTCAATCTCGGCAGCCGCGAACGTGACGAATGGCGCTGGACGTTGTCGCTGAATCGCCCGTGGGGCCCACAACCGGAAGCCCCCAATTGGCGTGGCGCGGGTGGCGGCTCCGGCAGCACCGGTGCACCACAGACCAGCGGGACTCCATCGACGGGCGCAGGGTCTGGGCCGGGTGACGACGCCGCGCGACGCGCGCGAATGGCGGCGATGGGCGAACGTATGATGGGCTTCGCCCGTCGCGGTAGTTGGCAGCTGTCGATGACCCATACGCACCGTACGCGTGATGAGGTTCGACTCGGCAATGCCGGCATCCCACTCGATCTTTTGAGGGGCGATGTCCTCTTTGACCCGACGGGCATCGCCAAAGATGAACTCGAATTCAACTTGGGTGGCGCCCGCAACGGATTTGGCGGACGACTGACGGCACGCTGGCGCAGTGCCACCGAGGCGACAAGCGCTCTCGACACGCTGCAATTCTCCGAACTGACGACCGTGGGCGTACGACTATTCGCCGATCTCGGCCTACAGCCGATCGCCCGGGAATACCCGCTCCTGCGTGGCGCCCGCCTCGCGCTGATCGTGGATAACCTGTTCGATGAGCGGCAGGACGTTCGTAACGTGCAGGGTGTCACGCCGATCAATTACCAACCCGATCTGCTCGACCCGCAGGGGCGAACGATCCGTCTGACCGTTCGCAAGGTGTTTTTCCCCGCATTCGCGCCGCAGACAAGACCGGAATCGCGTTCGTAAACGGAAGGTGGTCTCTGCGATAATGCGGCGGTACCTCTCTTTTTTGCAGGCCCGCCATGTTCGAGACTCTGACTCGCGTTCCGGTTGATCCCATCCTCGGCGTTTCCGCCGCCTTCCAGAAAGACACGTCCGAGTCGAAGATCGACCTAGGCGTCGGGGTCTACAAGGACGAAGCGGGCAAGACGCCGGTGCCTCGGGCCGTCAAGCGCGCGGAGCAAGAGTTGATCGCGGCGCAGACCAGCAAGACTTACCTCAGCCCGATCGGTAACCCGGGCTTCAACATGCAAGTCGCCGAACTCACGTTTGGTTCAGACTTCGCGGGTCGCAAGGGCGATCTCGCACTCGCGCAAGCGCCGGGTGGTAGCGGCGCGCTCCGTTTAGGCGCTGAGCTTATCAATGCCGCTCGTCCGGGCTCGACGGTCTATGTGAGCGACCCTACTTGGGCGAACCACATCCCACTACTCGGGTCCGCCGGCCTCAAGGTCGAGAAGTACCCTTACTACGACACCGTCAACAACACGGTCCGCTTCGATCAGATGCTCGAGACACTCGAGCAACTCAACGCTGGCTCGGTCATCGTACTGCACGCGTGCTGTCACAACCCAACCGGCCAGGATCTTTCAGCGGAACAATGGGCAGCCGTGGCGGACGTGCTCGCGCGCCGTCGTCTCCTGCCCTTCCTGGATATGGCCTATCAAGGCCTCGGCGAAGATCTGGATCGCGATGCCGCCTCGATTCGATTGATTGCCAAAGCCGTGCCAGAAATGCTGGTCGCCGTCTCCTGCTCAAAGAATTTTGGGCTCTACCGCGAACGGACTGGCCTGATTGCCGCGCTCAATGCAGGTACCGAAGCGGCCTCCATCGCCACAGGGCAACTGGGTCGTCTTGCTCGAACGCTTTGGTCGATGCCGCCCGATCATGGCGCTGCGATCGTCGATCGCGTTCTCTCGACGCCGGAACTACGCCAAGATTGGATGACGGAGTTGCGTCATATGGCAAACCGCATCAACTCACTGCGCGGTCAGTTGGCCGATCGCTTGACGGCAAGTACGGGAATCGACTTTGCATGGGTGAAGCAGCAACGCGGCATGTTCTCACGCTTGCCGCTATCGCCAGAGCAAGTGATCGCCGCTCGCGAACAACATCACATCTACATGGCGCCGGATGGTCGCATCAACATCGCAGGCGTCAGCCCGAGTAATGTCGAGCGCCTCGCCGATGCACTTGCCACGGTCATGAAAGGCTAATCGCATATGCATGAAGAGCCGGCACTTCGTTCTTGGTGGATGCCCTTCACCCATAACCGGCACTTCAAAGCGCATCCTCGGCTGATCGAACGCGGTGATGGCGCCTACTACACCTTGGCGGATGGTCGTCGAGTGTTCGATGGACTCTCGGGTCTCTGGTGCTGCCCGCTCGGACATTCGCCTGCGACCGTCGTCGAGGCGATTCGCAAACAGGCCGGCACACTCGACTTCAGCCCCACTTTTCAGATGGGACATCCGGGTGCCTTTCGAGTCGCATCGAGCATCGCAAAACTTGCGGGCCGACCGGATGATCGCGTGTTTTTCACGAACTCCGGTTCCGAGGCGGTTGATACCGCGCTGAAAATCGCCGTTGCTTATCATCGCGCGCGCGGTGAAGCCACGCGCACGCGCATCATCGGCCGCGAGCGCGCTTACCATGGCGTTGGCATGGGTGGCATTTCGGTGGGCGGCATACCCGCCAATCGCAAGATGTTCGCGCCTTTGATGATTCCCGGTGTCGATCACCTGCCCCACACTTTCGATCCGAGCAAGATGGGCTACTCCCGGGGGCAACCCGAATGGGGCGCTCATCTGGCCGATGAGCTCGAGCGACTCGTCGCTCTGCACGATGCGAGCAACATCGCTGCGGTCATCGTCGAGCCGATGCAAGGTTCGACGGGTGTCATCGTCCCGCCGAAAGGCTATCTCGCACGCTTACGAGAGATCTGCAGTAAGCACGGCATATTGCTGATTTTCGACGAAGTCATCACCGGTTTCGGTCGTCTCGGAACGCCCTTCGCCGCGGATTTCTTTGATGTTCGCCCGGATATGATCACCTTCGCCAAAGCGGTCAACAATGCTGCGGTACCTTTGGGTGGCGTGCTCGTCAACGAGTCGATCTACGATGCCTTCATGTCAGGACCGCCACACCTCATCGAGTTCTTTCACGGCTACACCTACTCTGGGCATCCACTCGCCATTGCCGCGGCAGAAGCCACGCTGGAGCAACTCGCACCGAACGGTGATGCCTCGCGTGGCTGGATTGGCAAGGCGGCGGCGCTCGCACCCGTACTCGAGGATACGATCCACTCTTTGCGCGGCGAGCCTTTGGTGACCGATATCCGAAACTTGGGGCTCGCTGCGGCAATCGATGTCACTCCGCTGCCGGGGCAAGCCGGACTACAAGCCTTCAAGGTTTTTGAACAGGCGCTCGATAGAGGCCTTTACCTGCGCTTTACGGGCGAGACACTGGCGCTCGCGCCACCGTTCATCGCAACGCCAGATGAGATCCGCACCGCCGTCGAGACGCTACGCCAATCGCTGCGCGCTGCTGCGAGTCACTAAGTTAGCCAGCGAGTAGCACTTTCTCGGCATGCTCGAGCGCTTCGGGCGAGCCTGCGCAAACGATCTCGTCACCCACGCGTAGACGCAGTGAGAGATCGGGGTCGTTACCCAGCACACCGTGCCGCAACACACTGCGAAAACGAACCTCGACCCCACGACCCACCACATCACTCAAAGATTGGTCGACCGCCCAGGCACCGGGCGGAATGACGACGGTACGGATAGAGGCGGCGTCGGCTTCGGTCTCCTCATCTGGCAAATCGCTCTCGCCTCTCAGCAGCCCACGCAGGCTCGCATAACGATCCGAGCGAATATTGCCGATGGTACGAACCACTCGCGAAACGGGCTGATTGAGCAACATCAACGCATGGGAGGCCAGCATGAGGCTCGTCTCAAACGTTTCGGGTACGACCTCGGTCGCCCCAGCTGCCATCAAATCGGCCACGCGCGAGTCATCCGCCGTTCGAACGAGCACGGGCACGTCGTCTCGTAAGCTGCGAATCGCACGCAAGATGCCGATCGCGATCGCGGGATCAGCGAAGGTGATCACCACGGCGTTGGCCGTCTTCAAACCCACCTCTCGCAGCAGGTCGACGTCCGACGCATCGCCGTAAATCACCGGCAAGCCCGCAGCACGAGCGCTGCGCACCCGCAGCGGATCGAGATCCATCGCCAGATATTCGAAAGCTTGAGAATCCAGTACTCGTGCGAGGTTCTGCCCGACACGACCGAAGCCGCAGATGATCACGTGCTCGCGTGACGCCAGATCGTTTGCGAGCCGCTCCTCTGGCGTTACCTCGGCGGTGCTCGAGGCAGTCGGTCCCGCCTCTCGCAGCAGCCAACGAACGATGCGTCGGTTTTCGCGAAGGATCAATGGTGCGGTCACCATGCTAAGTACGATCGCCACCAACACCGGCTGGGTGACGCTCGGATCGACCACTCGACCCTGCATGAGGATGGTCAGAATCGCGATACCGAACTCGCCTCCACTCGAGAGCACAATCCCGGTACGGACTGCCTTGAAACTCGGCAGGCCAGAGAGTCGAGCAACCACAGCCATGATGCTGGCTTTCACGATCAGCATGGCCACGAGTACCGCGAGGATCACCCAGAACTCCTCGCGCAACACCCTGACGTCGAGCATCATGCCGACCGAGATGAAAAACAGACCGAGCAGAATGTCGCGGAACGGCCGGATGACCGATTCGACCTGATGTCGATATTCCGTCTCGGCCAACATCATGCCGGCGAGGAAGGCACCCGTCGCCATCGACACGCCCGCAGCATGCGACACCCAAGCGGCACCGAGCGCCACCATCAGCACGGCCAAGGTAAAGAGCTCACGCAGCCGGCTATGCGCGATCTGATAGAGCAAAGGCCGTAACAGGAAGCGACCGGCTGCCAACACCAATGCCACGGCCAGTACAGCGCCGCCCACACCGACGGAGATCGCCTGCGGAGAAAAATCCGTCCGACCACTCGCAAGCGCACCTGCTAATACGAGAAATGGCACGAACGCCAAGTCTTGAAACAACAGCACGCTGAACGCCATACGCCCGTGCGTTCGATTCAACTCCGATTGCTCGGTCAACTGCTGCAAGATGATGGCCGTAGAACTGACCGCAATAGCGCCGCCGAGCGCGATGGCAGGCAAAGTCGACACACCGACTGCCAAGAAAACGATGCTGACCACGAGTACGGTCAAGGCAACCTGTGCGCTGCCGATACCGAAAACCTCGCGACGCATGGCCATCATGCGCGGCCATGAGAACTCGAGCCCCAGCGTGAACAGCAGGAAGACGACCCCGAGTTCCGACAGCAGGCGAGTCGTGGCCGATTCGGCAAACAGCCCAAACGCGTAAGGGCCGAGCAAAACACCGACAACGAGATAGCCGAGTATCGCGGGCAGACCGACTCGACGTGCCGCTGTGACGACCAGCACGGCCGCCACGAGCAGGATCAGCACCTCGCCGAGCGGATCGCCAATCACCTCACGCCGTCTCGATGTCGGCGATACAGGTCACACCCGTACCGCCGAGACCGCAATATCCATCGGGATTTTTCGCGAGGTATTGCTGGTGATAATCCTCGGCGTAGAAGAACGTCGGCGCCGGGAGAATCTCGGTCGTGATACGACCTAGGCCACGCTCGGCGAGCCCACGCTGATAGCTCTCGCGGGTGGCCTCCGCTGCGACGCGTTGTGCATCGGCGGTATAGAAAATCACCGAACGATACTGCGTCCCGATATCGTTGCCTTGGCGCATCCCCTGGGTCGGATCATGGCGCTCCCAAAATGCCTTCAGCAAATCGGCGTAGCGAATACGCGCGGGATCGAAAATCACCCGGACCACCTCGGCGTGGCCAGTTCGACCGCTGCACACTTCTTCATAAGTCGGATTTGGAGTGTAACCACCGGCGTAACCCACCGACGTCGAGATCACGCCCGCCATTTTCCAGAACAAGCGTTCAGCACCCCAGAAACATCCGAGACCGAAGATGGCCTCTTCCGTGCCAGCGGGGAATGGCGGCTGCAAAGGCGCGCCGTTGACGAAATGATGGGCCGGCACGGGCATGGGGGCGGAGCGCCCCGGCAGTGCGACGGAGGGATCAATCATGCGAGTTTTGTCGGACAACATACGGGCAGTCTGTCGTCCTCGCCGCATGACTTCAAGAGGTATAATCCACGTGTCATGAACATCTGCCAGTCACACAATTTACGCACTGCCCCCCAGAGTCAGAGCAAGCCCTTCGGGCTGCGTGTCTCGCTTAAGCCGGGTGATCCGTTCGCGAAGCTACTGGGCTCTGACTGGAGTCGCACCCACTGGTACGCCACGCTCGAAGAGCGCGATGCGGCGTTGCTCGAAATGAGCCGCAAACACGAATACTCTCGTCCCGGCGACTTCCCGGCACACGTCTACGAGAAGGTCGTCAATCTCGCTGCGCGTTGATCGGGCGTTTTTCGTCGCTCAGAAGGTGCGTCCGAGGAAGAGATAAAAATTGCTGTCGGTGTCTTCGCCGAAGCCAGTGCCAATGTAGACCGGGCCGAACAGCGTATCGAACCCAAAGAACAAGCTTCCTTGCTTCAGCGATGAGCCGAAGCTGATGTCGCTACGGTCGTCCCAAACATTTCCGGCTTCGAGCGATAGACCTGCATAGGCCGGCACGTTCAAGAAGCCCTCGCCGCCACGACCGATCTGCCGATAGTAAAGCGCGCGGGCAATCGCGAAATGACGACCCGAGAGCGTTTCTGGCGCAATTCCCGACAGATTCAGAAAGCCGCCTAACGGGAACAAGGTGCGAACGTTATCCGCGGCTGAATCGACCTGCGTCCCGAGCGAAGTCCACAGCGCCACCGTGTCGCGCCCGCTTGAGCGCGCAGACAACCAGTCGAGCGTCACAATGTCGGCGTTGCGATCCGAACCGAGACCGGTTCGCTCGCCGCGCCATTCGGTGACGAGATACTGACCGCGCCTCGGAAAGTTTCGATCATCCAGCGTATCGATCGAGAATCGACCAAAGTATTCGCGCACATCGAAAGGATCACTGGTCGCCAGCGAAGGGTCACCGAGCCGCAGGCGAGCACGCCCGGTTGCCTGACGCACACCGACGCGCACCTCACCCCAGTTCGCCAGCTCGCGACCTACATCGAGTCCGTATTCGGAGGTACGCAGACGATACTCCGCGATGCGCTCACCGTCCCGGACCAACGGAACGTTGCGCAACTCGAAGCTCGCTTGGGGCATCCAGAACCAACGCGCTTCCTCGCCGAAGGGAATGTGTGCCTCGGTTGCGATTCGAGGCTCGACGCCAACCTGCGCATCCCACACCCACTCTGCAGCGAGCGGTCCGATATCGGCGAGAACAAAACGCGCAGCGGCGTTGTAATTAGAGTTGCCGTTGAAGTCATCCTGCAGCGACAAGCCAAAACGAACGTAGTTGGGACCCCACGAATTGCGCTGGGCCGCGACCTCGATCGTGTCCCGCGACTCACCCTGCACGCGATAGTCGACCGACTCGAAGTTGCCGCGCCCGAAAAGCGTCGAGACCGCCGCATCGATCCCATTCACGTCGAGCTCAGTCACTGCAAATCGACCATCGATCAGACGTCGATAGCGTATTGCGGAGTCTGCGACACGCACTTGCCGAATCTGCGGTGCTTGCTGCCGCGCCGCCGCGCGCGCCGTCGACCAAGCGTCGTAGCGAGCCGCATCTGACGACAAGGTCGATAGTCGCGTCAATGCGGCGCGTGCAGCCGACTCGCCGAGACTCGTCGCTTGCGGAATGATCGCAAAGTCAAAACTCGACGCCTCGCCGAGATCAGGCGAGATCAAGATATCGCTCGCCGCTAAACGCTCACGCTGCGCATCGCTACCGCGACGAATCAAGATCGACAACATCTGATTCGAAATGGTCGTCACCGAATCTAGGGTGTCACGCTTGCGCAGCGGAAAGCCCACATCGACGACGATCAACACGTCGACATCCATCGTCTGAGCGACATCGATCGGCAGATTGTTCGCGAGGCCTCCATCGACCAAGAGACGCCCGTCGATCTCGACGGGCGCAAATACACCCGGTGCCGCCAAGCTGGCTCTCATGGCATCGACGAGATCGCCCGAATCCAGCACGACGGCATCACCGGTCTCAAGATCGGTGGCAACCGCGCGGAACGGGATCGGCAGTTGGTCGAATTGCGCACGCCCTGCAACCGGGAAGGTCACTCGACGCAACGCCTGCGAGACCCGTTGACCCGACACGAGTCCTTTGGGTAAGCGGAAGGAACCGCTTTTGATACCGAGCGGAAACTTCACGAGAAAGTTTTGATCTTCGCTCTTACGTCGAAAACTCAAACGATCGCGCGGTGCCGGCTCGGTGAACGCGGCGCGCCACTCCTCAGACTCGATCAGGGAGGCGATTTCGGATGCCGACAAGCCGCTGGCATACAAGCCACCCACAACGGCACCCATGCTGGTCCCGGCGATCGCATGGATCGGGATGCGCTGCTCCTCGAGCACCTTCAGTACGCCGACATGCGCCGCGCCTCGAGCGCCGCCACCCGACAGAACGAGCCCCACTCGCGGAGCGGATTTCGCCGCCGCAGCCGCGCAGGCGAGCAGGAGGATTGCCAATAGTCCCTTTTTCAACACCCGCCAAGGATACCGCTGTTCGACGATAATGCGGTCATGCTCGAACCCTTGATGTTGGCAGGACTCACGGAAGTGGTGATCACGGCGCAACGCCGGCCCGAGCCGCTGCTGCAAATCGCGGGCAGTGTCAGCCAAGTCACGCCGAGAACGGATGGTCGATTCGATCTCGATCACTATGCGTCGGCACTCAACACCGTTCCCGGCGTACTCGTACAGCGCGGCAGCGGACAGGAAAGTCTGATTGCAATCCGCTCCCCGGTGCTGACCGGTGCCGGTGCCTGTGGCGCTTTCCTACTGCTTGAGGATGGCATGCCACTGCGGCCGACCGGATTCTGCAACGTGAACGAAATGTTCGAAGTGAACACGACCCAGGCCGCCGCGATCGAAGTGCTCAGAGGACCTTCGAGTCAAAGCTACGGAGCCAATGGAGTACATGGCGCCATCAATGTCATCACGCCCAGGGTTGCCGATCTCGCATCGGCGCAATTTGCGCTCGAGAGCGGTGCGGATGATTACTTAGGCGCTCGCGTATCGATGGCGGGCGATCGACTCGCCGTGCAAGGACTGCTGCGTCGCGATGGCGGTTTTAGAGCCGACTCGCCCGTCGAGGAATACAAATGGAATGTCGCCTTCGATGACACCGCTGCAGACGGTCAACTGAAACTGCGCCTCGCGGCGACCCGACTCGACCAACGCACGGCCGGCTTCGTGCGCGGCTTCGAGGCTTATCGCGATCCGGTGCTACGAGTGAGCAACCCGAATCCAGAGGCCTTTCGTAACGCGGACGCACACCGTGCCTCAATCCGCTGGGTTCGCGAAGCCTGCGATGGATGTCGCGAGGAGTGGCAGGGTCTGCTGCGCCGCTCGGAGATGACTTTTCTGCAGCACTTCTTGCTCGGCAAGCCTCTGGAATCAAACGAACAGACGAGCGCGAGAGTCGCTTGGCAACGCAGCACACCTTGGCGCGACGCGCTAACCGTTACGCTCGGCGCCGAGATCGAATGGGCCGATACATCGCTACTCGAAATCCAAGCGGCACCGACACTCGAAGGCTCGGCCGCAGCGCGTGCGATTCGTCCAGCAGGTCGCCATTACGACTATCGCACGACGGTGGCTGGTCTTGCCGTGCACGCCGCCGTGCGCGGCGATGATCTGCATTACGCCTGGGAATTTGGCGTACGCGCCGATGGCACGCGCTACGACTACGACAATCGAATGTTGGCGGGGAATACCGCCGAAGACGGCACGCCCTGCGCCTTTGGTGGTTGCCTTTTCAGTCGTCCTGAAGATCGTCGCGACGAGTTCGGCAATCTGTCGCCTCGCCTAGAACTCGGCTGGAAAGCCGCGGAGAGACACCGCGTCTATGTCGCCGCATCGACCGGCTTTCGCCCTCCTGAGATCACCGAGCTGTACCGTCTTCAGCGCAACCAGCGTGTTGCCGATCTCGACTCGGAAAGCATCCGCGCGCTCGAGATCGGCTGGCGTCATGTCAGCGATCGGGCTCTATGGCACATCGCCGCTTTCGACCAAAGAAAAAAAGATCTCATCATTCGCGACGCCAACGGATTCAATATCACCGGCGGCCGTACCACCCACCGAGGCCTCGAGTGGGAATGGCGCCAACAGATCGGTGCCTCGTGGGTGGTCGGTAGTAGTGGCACCCTCGCCCGTCACCGTTACGACTTCGATGCCGCCATCGAGGGTGGCGAGACCATCGTCAGCGGGCGCGATATCGACACGGCTCCCCGCCGACTGCATACCGTGCTACTGCGTTGGATGCCTCGCTCGGACTGGGACCTGACACTACGCGGCGCCGAGGTGGGCGCGTACTACGCAGACGCCGGCAACCAGTATCGCTATGAGGGGCATAGAACAGCGAGCCTCGCGATCGGCTGGCAAGCTCACGAGCAGTGGCGCTTCACGCTCGATATCGACAACTTGACCAACGAGCGCTACGCCGACCGCGCAGACTACGCTCAAGGCAGTTGGCGCTACTTTCCGGGTCGCGAGCGTAGTGCGTTCTTGAGCTTGGCCTGGCGCGCGCCCTGAAGGCGAGGTTTGCCCAGCGGAATCTGCTGCGTGATGCAGTGGATGTTGCCACCACCGAGCAAAATTTCTCGCGCGGACACGCCCACCACCTGACGTCTTGGGAAAATCCGCTGCAGCTTCGCGAGCACTCGCTCGTCGTAGCGCGGATCGAGCAAAGGCACGACGACGCCACCATTGGCCAAATAGAAATTCACATAACTACCGGCGAGTCGCAGACCACTTGAGCGCGCCTGCGTGCCGGTCTTGCTGACCACCCCTGCCGCTTCAATCGGGTTAATGTGTAATGGACCCGGCATCGGCAGCTTGTGGATACGAAAGCGACGACCGCGCGCATCGCGTGCAGCTCGTAGGCGCGCATAGGCGTCTTTCGAGATCGCTGTTTGCGGATCTTTGGGATCGTCGCACCAACCGAGAATGACTTCACCCGGCGCTGCGAAACACGCGAGATTGTCGACGTGTCCGTCCGTCTCGTCGTTGTAGACACCCTCGCCAAGCCACACGATGTGACGTGCGCCGGTGTATTCCAAAAGGAGTGTCTCGATCCGCTCGCGTGACAAGGAAGGGTTGCGATTGGAGTTGAGCAAGCATTGTTCGGTGACGAGCAACGTTCCCTCACCATCGGAATGGATCGCGCCCCCTTCGCATACGAGAGGCGCTCGGTAACGCGCGAGACCTTCGATCGACAACACCCGTCGCGCGACGAGCTCGTCCTGATCCCAAGGAAAGTACAAACCGCCCTGCAAGCCACCCCAGGCATTGAAATGCCAATCGACGCCGCGTACTTCACCGGCCGCGTTAACAACGCAGGTCGGGCCCACGTCGCGCATCCACGCATCGTCACTGGCCATGCGCACCACACGAATACGAGGCTCTAGTGCACGCCGCGCTTGATCGAAATGGCTCGGTGCGACCCCAACTGTGACCGGCTCGAAGCGCGCGATGGCGTGTGCGACCGCGGCAAACGCACGTTGGGCAGGCACCGCCCCATCGCGCCAATTGTCGGGTCTCGTCGGCCAGAGCATCCAACAGCCTCGATGAGGCTCGAACTCGGCGGGCATCCGAAACCCATCGATTACCGGTGTGGAGGCGATTTCACTCATGCCCTCACGCGACGGCGGGGGTTTGTTCTGTTTGCCGCGCGTTTTTCGAGGAGTTCACAAGACCATGTCGACGGCTGCAAAAGTCACTCTGACGCCGCCCGCCGGGGGCGCCAAGATCACCATCGCGAACGGCAAGCTCGCCGTACCCAACAACCCGATCATCCCGTACATCGAGGGCGACGGCACCGGTCCGGATATCTGGCGCGCCAGCGTCCGCCTGATCGATGCTGCAGTCGCCAAGGCATATGGCGGTAAACGCCAAATCCATTGGATGGAAGTGTATGCCGGTGAAAAATCGAACAAGCTGTTCAACACTTGGCTGCCCGATGAGACGGTGGCGGCCTGCCGCGAATACCTCGTCTCGATCAAGGGTCCTCTGACCACCCCGGTGGGCGGTGGTATCCGCTCGCTCAACGTGGCGCTGCGCCAGTTGCTCGATCTGTATGTTTGCTTGCGTCCGGTGCGCTGGTTCAAGGGTGTGCCCTCACCTGTCAAAGCGCCGGAAAAAGTCGACATGGTGATCTTCCGAGAGAATACGGAAGACATCTACGCCGGCATCGAATTCGAGCAAGGCACCGAAGACAACGCCAAGTTCAAAGCGCTGTTCAAGGAACACTTCCCGAAGGCTTACGCCAAGATTCGCTTCCCGAACACCTCGGGCATCGGCATCAAGCCGGTCTCGCAGGAAGGTACGGATCGCTTGTTCCGCGCTGCCGTGGAATACGCCATCGTCAACGGTCGCAAGAGCGTGACGATCGTCCACAAGGGCAACATCCAAAAGTTCACCGAAGGCGCGTTCCGCAATTGGTCCTACGCTCTCGCTGAGAAGGAATTCCCGGGACAGACCTACGGCTGGGAACAGTGGGAACGCACCAAAGCCGAAAAAGGCGAGAAAGCGGCCAACGCCGAGATGGACGAGGCTAAGAAAGCCGGCAAGATCATCATCAAAGATGCGATTGCCGACATCACCTTGCAACAGGTGCTCACGCGACCGGATGAGTTCGACGTGCTCGCCACCTGTAACCTCAACGGCGACTACCTCTCCGATGCACTCGCCGCGCAAGTTGGCGGCATTGGCATCGCGCCGGGCGCCAACATCAACTACGTCACGGGGCACGCCGTGTTCGAGGCCACGCACGGTACCGCGCCGAAGTATGCGAATCTCGACAAGGTGAACCCGGGCTCGGTGATCCTCTCGGGCGAAATGATGTTGCGTTATATGGGATGGACCGAGGCGGCCGATGCGATCATCACCGCCATGGATCGCACCATTGGACAGAAGACCGTCACGTACGACTTCGCACGTCTCATGGAAGGGGCGACCGAGGTCAAGTGCAGCGAATTCGCTGACGCTCTCATCCGCAATCTCTGACCGATATGACGGTGACCGCCGACGCATTCATCGACGATTGCGCTCGGCGGATCACCGTTGCCTTCGACGGCTATAACGCCGCCTTCCGGGAGATTACGCGCCGCGCTCCCGTCCGCTTCGAGAACTGTGATTGGGCAGCATCACAACGCGACATCGTCGAACGCATCGAGCTCTACGATCGCTGGGTCAACAGCACCGTTAACGATATGCGCGCCGCGCTCGGCGACTCCGCGCACGATCGACAACTGTGGTCGCGAATACGTGACCGATTCTCGAGTCAACTGATCGGCACTGTCGATGCTGCCTTCGTACGCACCTTCTTTAGTTCGGTCTCACGACGGCTATTCGGCACGCGAGGCGTGGACGTCGATCTGGAATTCGCCGCGGTCGAACTCGATCCGCTAGCGGACGCAGAACAAGCTGCGGAACTGAAGCACTACGTCAATCGAGGCGATCTGTCGCTGCTCATCGAAGATTTGCTCGGTGAGTTGCCGCTGCGCTGCCGCTGGATCGATTTTGATCGCAGTGTTCGCCACACCACGAGCGATATAGCCGAGGTTCTGCGCAACGGCGGCTTTGGCGATGCTGATGCGTGCATACGGGAAATCGAGGTACTGCGGCCGCTGTTCTTCCAAAGTACGAGGGCCTACCTCGTCGGCCGAATCCAACTTGCCGAAGGTTATCTGCCATTACTCATTGCGCTTCAAAACACGGAGCGCGGCATGTTGGTTGATGCGGTAATGCTCGATGAGAGTGATCTGAGTATCGTCTTCGGTTTCACACGAACCTACTTCCACGTCGACCTCGAGCGCGTTGTTGAAACGGTGGTCTTCCTTCGCAAGATCTTGCCGCGCAAGCCACTCTCCGAGCTCTTCACGGTGCTCGGTCGAGCAAAGCAAGGTAAAACCGAGCGGTATCGCGAGTTGATGAGCCACCTCGCCCGTTCGGACGATCAGTTCATGCATGCGCCGGGCGAGCGTGGTCTCGTGATGGTGTGCTTCACACTGCCCTCTCTGGATCTTGTCTTCAAAATCATCCGAGACGAGTTCCCCCCCGTGAAGAACGTAGTGCGCCAAGACGTTCTCGACAAATATAAGTTCGTTTTCCAGCACGATCGAGCTGGCCGCCTCGTCGACGCGCAAGAGTTCAAGCGTCTGCGCTTACCGCTGGATCGATTTGCGCCAGCCTTGCTCGACGAGTTGCAGCGCGAAACCGCAGCGACGGTCCATGTTGATGGTCAAGATCTGATCTTCGATCACGTTTATATCGAGCGCCGTATCACGCCGCTCAATCTTTACTTGCGCGAAGCACCGGCAGAGCTTGCCGAGAAGGCCGCGCTCGATTACGGGCAAGCGATCCGGGATCTCGCCTGCTCGAATATCTTCGCCGGTGATCTATTGTTGAAAAACTTTGGTGTTACCCGTCACGGCCGCGTGATTTTCTACGACTACGACGAGCTGTGCCGCGTGACCGATTGTCGCTTCCGTGAAGTGCCGGTAGCCGACAACGACGAAGACGACATGCGAGCCGAGGCCTGGTTCTACGTTGCCGAAAACGATGTTTTTCCGGAGACCTTCGTCAACTTTCTCGCGTTTGATGATCTGCAGCGCGCCGCCTTCATGCGCACCCATGGCGATTTGCTGACAGCGGACTTTTGGCGCGGCATCCAACACCGCACCAAAGCCGGCGAAGTCCTCGAGGTTTTACCCTACCAACCGCGCCGAGTGCGAGTCGCCGGGAGCCTCGTGTCTTGAGCCCGATTGCCTACGCGATCCCCGTATTCATGCTCAGCATTCTGGCGGAGTATCTACTCGCGCGACGTCGTGCACCGGGTGCTTACGATATCGCCGACGGGGTCACCAGCCTGCATTTTGGCGTACTCAGTCAAATCGCGGGCGCATTCACCTACCTGCTGACCATCGGAATCTATAGCTGGACTTTCGAGCACGCGCGCCTTGTCACGTTGCCTCAAAACGAGTGGTGGGTATGGGTATTCGCCCTACTGTTCTACGATTTTTGTTACTACTGGGTGCATCGAGCCGGGCATGAGGTGAATCTGCTCTGGGGTGCTCACCAAGTGCACCATTCCTCCGAGTACTACAACCTCACGACGGCACTAAGACAAACTGCCACCGGCGCCTTTACGTCTTGGCCGTTCTACCTCGTCATGGCACTGGCGGGCGTGCCACCCGTGGTCTTCGGTGCGGTCGCGCTGATCGACTTGCTGTATCAATATTGGGTACACACGCAGCTTGTTCCTAAACTGGGCGTACTCGATCGTATTTTCGTCACGCCGTCGAATCACCGAGTTCATCACGGACAGAACGACTACTGCCTCGATCGAAACTACGGCGGTATCTTCATTTTCTGGGATCGCCTGTTCGGCACTTTCGTCGAAGAGCGAGACGACGAGCCTATCGTCTATGGCATACGCTCACCACTTGCGAGCTTTGATCCGGTCTGGGGTAACCTCAACGTCTATCGAGACATCGCGCGTCGAGCGCGTGCAGCCGCCAGTGTTCGACAAGCGATCGGCATTTGGTTCGAGCCACCCGCTGGACGCGGTAAACAACCGCCGCCGATGCCAGTCGACTTCCGTCGTTACGACTCTAACGCCAGTGCAGCCGCGCGGAGCTACGCGCTGTGGCAATACGTGTTGCTGATCGCACCCGCGACACACTTCATTGCTATTGCCAAACAACTCGAATGGCTCGAGCGTGCGCAATACGCCTTGATTTTAGTGGCTTGGGTTTGGAGCTTGAGCAGTGTGCTTGAAGCGCGGCCGCAAGCACGTCTCGTCGAATGGATACGCGTGCTCGCGACAACCTCGTTATGGTTATTCGGCGCGTCGTGGTTCGGCCTCTCTCTAGATCTCATCGCAAGAGCACCCGTCGCGCTACTGATGCTGCTCCCGCTCTGGTTTTTATACCGAGACCATCAGGCCGCGACGCCAAC
>JBDKJA010000026.1:0-19202 GCA_039796795.1 Pseudomonadota bacterium | reverse complement strand
AAACGACTTGTGAGGCAGGGGTCGCATGAGTAGAATGCGCCCCCTTAAACTGAGTCGTAACTATCAAGATTCAAAGGATTTTTCATAATGCCTCTGAGCCAAGAGAAAAAGAGCGGAGTGATGTCGGAGTTCCGCCGCGGTCCGTCGGATACCGGATCGCCTGAAGTACAGATTGCCTTGCTGTCGGAGCGCATCAGCGGTCTCGGCCAGCATTTCTCCTCCCACGCCGGCGATCATTCATCGCGTCGTGGCCTCGTGAAGCTCGTTAATCAGCGTCGCAAGTTGCTCGACTACCTGAAGGCCAGCAAGCCGGCCAAGTATCAGGAAATCGTTGAGCGCCTAGGGCTGCGTCGCTAAGCAGTCCGCAGCGAAGGCCGCGCCAAATGAGCGCGGCCTTTTTGCTTCCGTCGTCTATTTCGCGAGGGTTACTCCGTGACCGTTTTCAAAAAATCTTTCCAGTATGGTTCCCACACTCTGACGCTCGAGACGGGCGAGATGGCCCGACAGGCCTCTGCCGCCGTCGTCGCCTCGCTCGGCGATACCGTCGTTCTTTGTACCGCGGTCGCCGCCAAGCAGGCTGCTCCGGGACGTGACTTCTTCCCGCTCACGGTCAACTACCAAGAGAAGACCTACGCCGCGGGTCGTATTCCGGGCGGCTTCTTCAAGCGTGAAGGTCGTCCGACCGAGAAGGAGACGCTCACCTCGCGCCTGATCGATCGTCCGATTCGTCCGCTGTTCCCGGATGGCTTCTACAACGAAGTGCAGGTCGTGGCGACGGTCGTGTCGCTCGATCCGGAAATCGATGCCGACATCCCGGCGATGATTGGTGCGTCGGCTGCGCTCGCGCTGTCGGGCGTTCCGTTCAACGGTCCGATCGGCGCGGCTCGCGTTGGCTACCAGGACGGCAAGTACTTGCTGAACCCGACCGCCAAAGAAGTGAAGTCGTCGGCGCTGAATCTCGTGGTTGCCGGCACCAAAGACGGCGTGATGATGGTCGAGTCCGAAGCGAACTGCCTCTCTGAAGAGGTCATGTTGGGTTCGGTGGTGTTCGGTCACGAACAAATGCAGGTTGCCATCCAGGCGATCAACGAGCTCGTCAAAGAATGCGGCAAGCCGCGTTGGGAGTGGAAGCCGAGCGCAGCCACCGCCGAGCTCGAGAAGGCCGTTGCCGAAGTCGCGCATGCGCCGCTCGCCGAGGCTTATCGCATCATCGAGAAGCAGTCGCGTTATGCGCGAGTAGGTGAGATCAAGAAGTCGGTGACCGAGCAGCTCACTGCCGGTGAGTCGCCGAAGTTCACGGCTGAGCAGATCGACGATCAGCTCTTCAAGCTCGAAAGCAAGATCGTTCGTGAGCGCATCCTGAATGGTGAGCCGCGTATCGACGGTCGTGACTCCACGACGGTTCGTCCGATCACGATCAAAGTGGGTGTGTTGCCGCGTACGCACGGTTCGGCACTCTTCACCCGCGGTGAGACGCAGGCTCTCGTCGTGACCACGCTCGGTACGGGTCGCGATGCGCAGATCATCGACGCGCTCGAGGGTGAGCGTCGCGAACCGTTCATGCTGCACTACAACTTCCCGCCGTTCTCGGTGGGTGAGACCGGCATGATGTCGGGTCCCAAGCGTCGTGAAATCGGTCACGGCAACCTCGCACGCCGTGGCGTGCAGGCAGTGATGCCGGATATGGAGAAGTTCCCCTACGTGATCCGCGTGGTGTCGGAAATTCTCGAATCCAACGGCTCCTCGTCGATGGCGTCGGTTTGCGGCGCCTCGCTGGCGATGATGGATGCAGGCGTGCCGCTGAAGGCGCCGGTTGCGGGCGTGGCCATGGGTCTCGTGCTCGAAGGTGGGCGCTACAAAGTCATCACCGACATCCTGGGCGACGAGGATCACCTCGGCGACATGGATTTCAAGGTGGCCGGCACGGCCAGCGGCGTGACGACGCTGCAGATGGACATTAAGGTCGAGGGCATCACGCCTGAAATCATGAAGGTGGCGCTCGAGCAGGCGAAGGCCGGTCGACTGCACATCCTCGGCGAGATGAACAAAGTGCTCTCGGCGCCGCGTGAAGGCATGTCCGAGTGGGCGCCGTCGATCATCACGATCAAGATCGATCCGGAGAAGATCCGCGACGTCATCGGTAAGGGCGGTGCAGTCATCCGCCAGATCACCGAAGAGACGGGCACCACCATCGATATCGAAAACGATGGCACCGTGAAGATCGCCTCGGTGAACGGCACTGCCGGACGCGAAGCGAAGGCTCGCATCGAGCTGATCACGGCGGAAGTCGAGGTGGGTCGCGTGTATGAAGGTCGCGTCGCGCGTTTGATGGACTTCGGTGCCTTCGTGACGATCCTTCCGGGTCGCGATGGCCTCGTGCACATCTCGCAGATCTCCAACGAGCGTGTCGAGCGCGTCTCGGACAAGCTCAATGAAGGCGATCTGGTGAAGGTGAAGGTCCTCGAGGTCGATCGCCAGGGTCGCGTACGCCTCTCGATGAAGGATGTCGAGGAGCGCTAGTCCTCGATCGCGATCGCAGAGAGTCCGGCGAATCGAGTCGGATCCCAGCTCAACGCAGCCCGACGAAGCAATTCGTCGGGCTGTGTCGTTTCGGGCGACGATAAGTCTTGTCGCAACCAACGCAAGGTTTTTATCAGTGCTGGGAGTACGTCGGATGTACTCACCGGTGCGGCACGACGCGACTTGGCGAGCTTGCTACCGTCCGCCTCAGTGATAACCGGCAGGTGTAGATAGTTGACCCGGGGTAGTCCGAGGGCCTGTTGCAGCGCTAATTGCCACGCCGTGCTTGGCAGTAGGTCGGCGCCGCGAACGACGTCAGTGACACCTTGCAGCGCATCATCGATCACCACGGCAAGTTGATACGAGATGATGCCGTCGCGGCGACGCACAACCACATCGCGATGTACGGCGGGATCGAACGAGATAAGACCGAGGCTGCGGTCCTCCGTCGTCATCGCAGCGAGCGACGTCAGGTCAACTCGCAGTGCCGACGCGCGCGGGTCGAGATCCTGCTTGCGACAATCACGCAGACAACACGGCTCGCCTTCGGCGGATAGCTCCCGCCGCGTGCAGGCGCAGCGAAACAGTAGGTTTGAGGCGCGCAGTTGCTTGATGGCTTGTTCGTAGATACTCAGCCGCTGCGATTGCAGAACCGGTTCTCGCGAGGGGCGCAAACCGAAGCGTGCGAGATCGGGTTCAAACGATTGCCGCCATTGGTCACGACTGCGTGCCGAGTCGATATCCTCAATTCGCAGTAGCCAATCGCCGCCCTGATGTGCGGCATCGAGCCAACTGGCAACAGCGGCGAGCAGAGAGCCCGCGTGCAACGGGCCCGTTGGAGAGGGGGCAAAACGACCGACGTAACGCTGCGCTGTAGCGCGGTGCGTCAAGATCTAGCGATAGCGATCGTCGCGATCGCCGTACTGCTTTTCACGACGCTCGCGGCGCTCCTGAGCTTCGATGCTCAGGGTGGCGACAGGGCGCGCTTCGAGACGCTTGATGCCGATCTCTTCGCCTGTCTCGAGGCAGTAGCCATACGAGCCGTCTTCGATGCGCTTGAGCGCTTCTTCGATCTTGCGAATCAACTTGCGCTCGCGATCGCGAGTGCGCAACTCGAGGCTGAATTCTTCTTCCTGCGTGGCCCGATCGTTCGGGTCAGGGAAGTTGGCCGCTTCGTCTTTCATGTGCGAGACCGTACGGTCGACTTCCACCATCAGATCGCGCTTCCAGCTTTCGAGAATCTGCCGGAAGTGATCGAGCTGCTCGCGGCTCATGTACTGCTCGCCACGCTTGACGATGTACGGCTGTACGTTGCGCGGACCGGCCAGCAGGTTGTTCTCTTCGTCATCCGCATCCGTCTGCACCGGGACGACCGGGCGCGGATTACGCTGCACGAAAGTGGCTGTGATGCCCGTGGGTTTGGCTTTGGCAGGAGCCGTTTTGGTGGCCGCGCTAGCGGCGACCTTGGGTGTATCGGCAACGGTTTCGATGGCTGCTGCCGATTCGGTGGCTTTGCCGGGTTTCTTTTTGGGCAAGGGTTTGCTCGCGGATTTCACTGTCTTCGCAGCTTTCGCTGCGGGTTTTTTGGCCGGCATCAGGCGCTCCTTTAACTCAGGGGCTCTGCGGGACGCGCGAGTATACCGGCAAACTTTCGGATGGTGCAGTCCGAAATTCAGGACAAATTGTCAGGGTAAAACGACAGCCGGTTCGGGCACCCAGCCCGCTTTTCGGCGGGTCGCGACCACCGTGGTGTAGATGCCGCCGCGTACGTTGAATTTGCCCGTCAGACGCATGTAGCGCGGCTTCGTCGCGGCAGCCAGGTGATCGGCAATTTCATTCGTGACCGCTTCGTGAAACGCACCGCGCTCGCGAAAGGCCCACATGTAGAGCTTGAGTGATTTCAGCTCCACACAGGCGAGATCCGGCACGTATTCCAGCTCGAAGGTGGCGAAATCGGGCTGTCCCGTTTTCGGGCACAGGCAGGTGAACTCCGGGATGGTCATGCGGATGGTGTAGTCGATATCCGGCTGCGGGTTCGGAAACGTGTCAACTTGGGTGGAGGGCAGAGTGGTCATGGAGAGGTTCTCAGCGGCAAGTTATCGGGAAGAGGTTTTCAGGGCCGGATGTGACGACGATATGAAGCCGATTAATTTACACTAGCGCCCGCAGGCGGTGGTCAGTCACCGCGGAGAATTTTCACAAGATGCGTTTGACCAAGATCAAGTTGGCCGGATTTAAGTCTTTCGTCGATCCGACCACCGTTTCCTTTCCGAGCAACCTGACCGGCGTCGTCGGACCCAACGGCTGCGGCAAATCGAACGTCATCGATGCCGTGCGTTGGGTAATGGGCGAATTATCGGCGAAGCACCTGCGTGGTGACTCCATGGCCGACGTCGTGTTCAACGGTTCGAGTTCACGTAAGCCGGTGGGCAAAGCCTCGGTGGAACTCGTGTTCGATAACTCCGATGGCAAGATCGGCGGTAACTATGCGGCCTATGCGGAAGTATCGCTGCGCCGCGAAGTCTCGCGCGATGGTTCGAGCGGCTACTTCATCAATGGCGCGCGCTGCCGTCGCAAGGACATCACGCAACTCTTTCTAGGTACCGGCTTGGGCTCGCGTAGCTACGCGATCATCGAGCAGGGAATGATCTCGCGTGTCATCGAAGCGAAGTCTGATGAAATGCGCGCCTTCATCGAAGAGGCGGCTGGCATCTCGAAATACAAAGAGCGCCGCAAGGAAACCGAGAGCCGTATCGCTGATACGCGCGAAAATCTCGAGCGACTGCAGGATTTGCGTGATGAAGTCGACAAGCAAATCCGTCACCTGCAGCGGCAGGCGGCGAGTGCGCGTAAGTATCAAACCCTCAAGGAACAAGAGCGACGCCTGACGGCCGAGTTGCTCGCGCTGCGTTTGCGCGATCTCGATAGCGGAGCCGAGGTTCACGACTCGGCGGTGCGCGAGAAAGAACTCGCCATGCAGGCTGCGCTTGCGGATTTGCGTTCCGCTGAGGCTGCCATCGAGACGCAGCGCGGCTATCACGCAGAGCAGACCGATGCGCTCTCGCAGGTTCAGGCACGCTTCTACTCCGTGGGTGCCGATATCTCGCGCACCGAGCAGCAAATTCAATTCGCGCGCGAGACGCGTGATCGTAAGCGATCGGATCTCGCTGACTCGCGTCGTACGCTCGAAGCCTTGTCGGCTCAGATGGCGCGTGATGAGCAAGAACTGCTCGCGATTCGAGACGAATTGGCGCGACTCGCGCCGGATCTCGAGCGGGCACAGGCTGCCGAGCGTTCCGCTGCGGCTGCACTCGAAGCGGCCGAGCAATCCTTGGCATCGTGGCAACAACAGTGGGAAGCCTTCAACAGCGAGTTCGGTTCGGTCAATCAGACCGTGCAAGTTGAACGCGCGCGAATCGAACAACTCGAGAATCAATTGCGCCGCTTGCGAGCGCAGCGTGATCGTCTGGATGTCGAGCGCGACGCCTTGCTGGCGCAGGAGAGTCAGGGCCAGTTGTTCGAGCTCGGCGAACGCGAATCGCAGGCTCGCACGGCGGCCGAGGGTCTATCGCGCAGTCTCAACGAAGCACTGACCAAGGTGCAGGGCTTGCGCAGCGAGCAACTGTCGCTCGAGGAGAGACTTGAGGGTGCGCGCAGCGATCGTGAGCGCGCGCGCGCAGAGATGATGTCGGTCGAGGCGTTGCAGCGTGCAGCGCTCGGTCAGGCCGACTCCAAGGCTGGTGACTGGCTCAAGTCTGCGGGTCTCTCGGATCGTAAACGTGTCGCTGAGTTGCTCTCGGTCGAGAGTGGTTTCGAGCGTGCGGTCGAGACGGTACTCGGTGATTACCTCGAGGCCGTCTGCGTCGATGGGCTGGATTCTCTACTCGATAGCTTAGGTGCGGCTGATGGCGCGCAACTGGCGATTTTCGAGGGCGGCATTGCCTCGAGCTCGGCGGGCGGAGACCGATTGGCCTCGAAGGTCAGTGGTCCCGAAGCGGTGCTCGATGTGCTCGCCACGGTCCGCGTCGCCGATAGTCTCGGTGCGGCATTGGCTCTGCGTCGCAGTCTCGAGCGTGGCGAGTCCGTTATCACGCGCAGCGGTGAATGGGTCGGCCGTGGCTGGCTGCGTGTGGCGCGTGGTGGCGATCCACACTCGGGCGTTATCGAGCGCGAACAGCGTTTGAAGACGTTGCGCGGCGAGTTCGATCAAGCCGAGACTCGTTTCCGCGAAGTCGAGTCGGCACTGCAGACCACGCGCACGGCGATCGGTGTCGCCGAATCAGAACGTGATTCGGTGCAAGGTCGTATTCAACAAGCGCATCGGCAGCACGCCGATCTGTTGGGTCAGCTCGAAGCGTCACGCGCGCGGTTGCAGGAGTCGAGTCTGCGTCGTGAACGACTCGAACTCGAGTCGGCCGATGTGGCGCGCGAAATCGGTGTCACGGACGAGGCGATTGCGCGTGCGCGGGTCGAACTCGAGCGCGGGCTCGCGCGTGTGGGTGAGCTGGATGGGCGTCGCCCAGAACTCGATGCCGAACGTGAGCAGGCACGTGATACGGTTTCCAGTGCGCGCTCGGCAGCGCAAGCGGCGCAGCTCGCGGCGCGCGATTTGTTGGTGCGTGCCGAGGGGCGTCGTACTGCCGAGTCGTCCATGACGATCGGTATTCAGCGTGCGACCGAGCAGAGCTCGGTGCTGACCACCAAGGTTGCTGAACTCGAATCTGAATTGGCGGGCGGCGAGGGTCCGATCCTCGAGCTCGAAGGTGTGCTCGAAGGATTGCTGTCGCGACGACTCGAAGTGGAGGCCGATCTCGGCCAAGCGCGTCGATCGCTCGAACAGGCCGATGCTGATTTGCGCTCACTCGAGGAGCGCCGTCAGGCAGCCGAGCAGCGTGTTGAGCACACTCGCTCGGCGATGGATGAGGCCAAGCTTGCGGCGCAAGAGACGCGCGTACGTCGTGAGGCGATTGCCGAACAGTTCGCAGCCACGCAGTTCGATCTCGCCGAGGTATTGCAGGGCTTGGCGGCGGAGGCGGCCGTTCCGGATTGGGAAGTGCAGCTCTCCGAGGTGCGCACCGATATCGAGAAGTTGGGGCAAGTCAATCTCGCGGCGATCGACGAATTGCAGCAGAGCACGGAGCGCAAGGAATATCTCGACCGTCAGTACACCGATCTAACTTCCGCGCTCTCGACGCTCGAAGAGGCGATGCAGAAGATCGACAAGGAGACGCGTACGCGTTTCGAAGACACCTTCAATCGCATCAACGCAGGCTTGCAGGCTAAGTTCCCGCGCTTGTTCGGCGGCGGTCATGCTTATCTCGAACTGACGGGCGACGATCCGTTAGCGGCGGGTGTGTCCGTCATGGCCCGGCCGCCGGGTAAGCGCAATGTCACGATCTCGCAGCTCTCGGGCGGTGAGAAGGCGTTGACGGCGGTGGCGCTCGTGTTCTCAATTTTTGATCTGAATCCCGCACCGTTCTGTCTGCTCGACGAAGTTGATGCGCCGCTCGACGAAAATAACGTCGGTCGCTTCTGTGACATCGTTCGAGAGATGGCGAGTCAGGTTCAGTTCATCTTCATCACCCACAATAAGGTCACCATGGAGCTCGCTTCGCAGCTGCTCGGCGTGACCATGAATGAGCCGGGTGTATCACGTCTCGTCGCGGTCGATGTCGACGAGGCGGTGCGCCTGGCGGCGAGTTGATCGGATGGCCATCATCGAACTGCTGACAGCGGATCTGCGATTGGCGTTGCTGTTGGTGGGCGCGTTGCTGCTCATCGGCATCGTCGTGTGGGAGATCATTCAACGGCGTCGCGCGAGCAAGGCCGACGCTGCGCATCAGGCGGGTCCACCTGCGGTCGATCCGCTATTGCCTGAGAATGACTCAGCCGAGGAGCGTGAGTGGCTGCGCGAGCCGCGAGTTGCTCAAGCCGAGGCGCCGCGCGCCGATGCGGTGCGCGCCGATGCGATGCGCGAAGAGCCGTCGCTCACCTTGCCTGAAATGCATGTTCGTGATCGTCTCGTCGAGCCCACGCTGGTCGACTTTGATGCGGCGATCTCGAAGGAGCCGAGTCTTGGAATTCCGGTGCTCGATTCGGTCACGTTGAGTGATCCAGTGGATAGCTCACCAAAATCAGTCGAGACAGTTGATTCGCAGAACGTAGCGATCAGCCCCGAGCCGACTGTCGAGGCGCCCGTCGAGTCGACCGGCCAGGCGACATCCAATGCTCCCGCTGCGGGGCCGGTGACGATGCGGCTCGATTGGCCGCCGCCAGATCAGCAACGCATCATCGGTGTGCGTGTCATCGCGCGCAACGGCGAGCGCTTCACGGGCGTCAGCCTGCGACAGGCGTTGTTGGGTGAAGGTTTTCAACACGGCGAGCTCGAGATATTCCACCGTCCGATGGCGGATGGTCGCGTGTTGTTGAGCGCGGCGAGTTTGACCAAGCCGGGTAATTTTGATCTCGCTACGATGGATTCAGGTCTGTTTCTCGGGCTGAATTTGTTCGCGGTTTTGCCAGGTCCTCTGCCCGGACGCGAGGCAGTCGATAAATTATTGATCGCCGGACACACACTTGCACAGCGTTTGCGTGGTGAGTTGCGCGATGCGCGTGGTGAACCGCTGACCGAAGCGCGACTCACCGAGATGCGTCGCGAGGCTGCCGCAGGCAACAGCTGAAATGGGCGCGGGCCGAGAAGGGCACGAGCCGGCACAGCGCGCTGCTGACTTGCGGCGCAGCATCGAGTATCACAACTATCGGTATCACGTCCTGGACGATCCGGAGTTACCGGATGCCGAGTTCGATCGCTTACTAGTCGAGTTGCGCCAACTCGAGGCGGAACATCCAGAGCTCGTCACAGCCGACTCACCCACGCAACGAGTAGGTGGCGCGCCCAGTGACGAGTTTCAGGAAGTGCGGCATCGGGTGCCGATGCTGTCGATCGATAATGCCTTCAGTCGCGAAGAGGTGCTCGCTTTCGATCGTCGCTTGCGCGAACGCTTGGGTTCCGATGCCACGCTCGATTATTCGGCTGAACCGAAACTCGACGGTCTTGCGATCTCGGTCACCTGGGAGCACGGTTATCTCGTTCGGGCGGCAACCCGCGGTGATGGAACCACGGGCGAGGACGTCACGGCCAACGTGCGTACGATCCGTTCGATTCCGTTGCGTTTGCGCGGTGACGCACCTGCTTTGCTCGAGGTGCGTGGCGAGATTTTCATTTCGAACGCGGGATTCAAACGACTCAATGCGGAGGCGGCGCAGCGTGGCGAAAAAGGTTTCGTCAATCCGCGCAATGCCGCAGCGGGCAGTTTGAGGCAGCTCGATCCCAACATCACAGCAACGCGTCCGCTCGAAGTATTTTTCTATGCGCTCGGCGTTCTTGAGGGTGCCGAGTTGCCGCCGACGCACACCGAAGTGCTCGCCATGCTCCGGAACTGGGGCTTACGCGTATCACCCGAGGTCAAGCGGGTTCGCGGTGCTGAAGGGTGTCTCGCTTACTTTGAGGATATGGCGCGTCGACGTTCGTCGCTGCCGTATCAGATCGATGGTGTCGTCTACAAAGTCGATCGATTGAGCTTGCAGCGTGAACTGGGATTCATCTCGCGTGCGCCACGTTGGAGCGTTGCGCACAAGTTTCCGGCAGAGGAAGCCTTGACGGTATTGCGGGCGGTCGAGTTTCAAGTGGGCCGCACGGGCGCACTCACACCCGTCGCCAGACTGGAGCCGGTTTTTGTTGGCGGCGTGACGGTGAGTAACGCCACCTTACACAACATGGACGAAGTCGAGCGGAAGGATGTGCGCATCGGTGACACCGTCGTGGTGCGACGCGCTGGCGATGTCATCCCCGAAGTGGCGCGGGTCCTGCTCGATCGTCGCCCGCCACAGGCTGAGAAGATTTCATTACCGGGTGTCTGCCCCGTGTGCGCTTCGCCCGTGCTGCGCGATGCCGATGCGGCCGTTGCGCGTTGCACGGGAGGCTATCGTTGCTCCGCGCAGCGTAAGGAGCGCTTGCGCCATTTCGCGGCTCGACGCGCGCTCGATATTGAAGGTCTTGGCGAAAAGTTGGTCGATCAGCTGGTTGAGGCGGATCTCGTCAGCTCGCCAGCGGATCTCTTTGCGCTCACGCAAACCGCGTTAGCGGGGCTTGATCGCATGGGCGCGAAGTCAGCTGCGAATATTTTGGAGGCGATAGAACGGTCCAAGCAAACGACCTTGGCGCGCTTTCTATTCGCTCTCGGCATACGCGAAGTGGGTGAGGCGACGGCCGCCGCGCTCGCGCAGCATTTCGGCGCGATTGAGCCGCTGCTGGATGCCGATCTCGACACCATTCAACGCGTTCCGGATGTGGGGCCGGTCGTCGCGATGCATATCCGCGCGTTCTTCGATGACCCGCTCAATCGTCAACTCGTTACCGACTTGCGAGATGCGGGCGTGACCTGGCCCGCGCCCTCGGGAGAGCCAGCGGGCGAGCAGCCGCTGAATGGCCTGAGCTTCGTACTCACCGGCACCTTGGAGTCGATGTCGCGCGAGGAGGCCGAGGAGTCATTGCGCGCGCTCGGCGCCAAGACCGCCGGTAGCGTGTCGCGTAAGACGAGTTATGTCGTTGCCGGTAGTGATGCCGGCTCGAAGTTGCGCAAGGCGACCGAGCTCGGCGTGCCCGTGCTGGATGAACGAGCCTTGCTCGCGATTCTCAAAGAAAAACGCGCTCCCTAAGGAATAGCCCTAAGGAATAAAAAAGGCCGCCAGATTTCTCTGGCGGCCTTGGGTTCGCAAGAACGCAGTCTCGATGAAGCGAGCTACGCTGCGTCCGTCGTTACTTCTTTTCCTCGGTCTTGGCTTCTTCGAGCTTACGTTCGACCTTAGCGGCCTTCTCGAGCTCTTCGCTGTAGGTGCGGAACTTCTTAGCAAGCACCGCCTGATTGAGCTGCGCCTTCACCTGCTCGAACGGCGGCGGCTCGACCTGGCGGATGTCATCGAGGCGAATCACGTGCCAGCCGAACTGCGTCTGCACCGGCTTGGCAATCGTCTCGCCTTTCTTCAGCGCCATCACCGCATCAGCGAACGGCTTGACCATGCTCGCCGGGCTGAACCAGCCGAGATCACCACCGCGATCACGTGACGAGTCGAGCGAGTCTTTCGCGAGTGCTTCGAATTTCTCACCGCGATTGAGACGCTCAAGAATCTGCGTGGCGGCGATTTCCGTCGGCACGAGGATATGACGAGCGCGGTACTCATTCGGCGCCATTTGGGCAACCTGAGCGTCGTACTCGGCTTTCAGCTCTTCGTCGGTCGGCGTTTTGTCTTTGAGATATTTCTCGGCAGCCGCCTGCTGCAACAAGTTCAAGCGCATCAACTCGAGCTCGGCGGCGAGGGCGCTTTCCTTGTCGAGACCGTCTTTCTGCGCTTGACCGGCGACCACGTGCATCGTGATGAGCGAGTCGAGGGCGCGCTTGCGCTGCTCGGCGTCCAGCTCGGCGGCCGGGCGGCCGGTCGCAGACTGAACAAAGAAATCGAAGGTGCCCTGCGTGATGGTCTTGCCATTGATCGTGGCAACGGGCTTCTTGGCGGCTTCGTTGGCCGCATCCGCTGCATCACCCTTGGGTTGGCAAGCGGCCAGGGCGATGCCCACGGCGGCAACGGTCAGGAATCGAGAAATCTTCATGTGAACGGTCTCGGTCAGAATGGAAGTGTGGATTATGAGGGCAAGCGGGCATCGATGGACAGGGCATGAACTTCCGTCTGCATTAGGTGCGCCACGGCTTGGTACACGAGTTGGTGGCGGCGCAACGGTGGCAAGCCCACAAACCGAGCACTGGTAATCGATACGTGGAAATGGCCGCCCGAACCCGCGCCCGCATGGCCCGCATGCAGGGCGCTATCGTCGCGAATTTCAAGCAGCTCAGGCTGCAAGGCTTCTTGCAAAGAAGTTCGTAAAAGATCGATGCGCGTCGTCATGCCGGTATCATACGCGCGGCATGCAACGCTTTGATCTTCACCCCGAGAATCCGCAACGTCGTCTCATCAAGCAGGCGGCGGATCTGCTCCGTGCGGGCGGGGTGATCGCTTATCCCACCGACTCCTGCTACGCCCTTGGCTGTCACATCGGAGACAAGGACGCTTTGGAGCGCGTTCGGCGGATACGCGAGGCTGATCGACATCACCATTTCACGCTGGTCTGCCGTGACTTGACCGAGATTGCCAAGTACGCGCGCATCGATACGCCGCAGTTTCGATTGCTGAAGGCAGCAACGCCCGGGCCGTACACATTCCTGCTCGAGGCGACCAAAGAGACCCCGCGACGGTTGCAGCACGAGAAGCGACGGACGATCGGGATCCGCGTGCCCGATCACGCGGTTCCTCAGATGCTGCTCGAAGAGCTCGGTGAGCCCATCATGAGTTCGACCTTGATGCTGCCGGGCGACGATTTGCCCCTCAACGATGCAGATGAGATCGTCGAGCGACTGAAAGGTCGGCTCGATGCGGTGCTCGACGGTGGTTCGTGCGGGATCGAGCCGACCACGGTGATTGACCTCGCGGCGCATCCGCCTGTCGTTGTCCGGAGAGGGCGTGGGAGCACAGCAGCTTTCGGTTTGCCCGACGACGAGTCGGTATAATCGCCGGTTGCTGTGGCGCTTGGGATCTAGAAGTCCGCGCCCACTGCTAAAAACTCCATAAAAAACAGGGTGTTGTGATCTTGTCTAGTCAACCGCAAGCCAATCGTGTGCTCTCGGGCATGCGTCCTACCGGTCAGTTGCACCTCGGCAACTACCATGGCGCCCTGCGAAATTGGGTCGATCTGCAGTATCAGTACCCCTGTTTCTTCTTCGTCGCCGATTGGCACGCGCTGACCACGGGTTACGAAGATACGAGCCGTCTGCCGGAATACACGCACGAGATGGTGATTGATTGGCTGGCGGCGGGACTCAATCCCGGTGTCGCCACGCTGTTCGTGCAGTCGCATGTGCCTGAGCACGCAGAGTTGCATCTACTGCTCTCGATGATCACGCCGCTCTCGTGGCTCGAGCGGGTCCCGACGTACAAAGACCAGCAGGCTGAGTTGCAAGAGAAGGATCTCGCGACCTACGGCTTTCTCGGTTACCCGTTGCTGCAGTCGGCCGACATCCTCTTGTACCGTCCGGGTTACGTCCCGGTCGGTGAGGATCAGGTGGCGCACGTCGAGATCACCCGTGAAGTGGCGCGTCGCTTCAATCATCTCTTTGGTCGCGAAGTTGGCTTCGAAGAGAAGGCGGAGAAAGCGATCGCCGAGCTCGGCGGTAAGAACAGCAAGATCTATCGCGAGCTGCGCCGAAAGTTTCAGGAGACGGGCGATGTGGCCTCGCTGGAACAGGCGCGCGCGATCGTCCAGAGCAACACGCGGATCACCGTCGCCGATCGGGAGCGATTGCTCGGGTATCTCGAGGGCAGCAGCGTGTCGATCCTGCCCGAACCGCAGGTGTTGCTGACACCGACGCCGAAACTGCCGGGGCTCGATGGGCGCAAGATGTCAAAGTCTTACGGCAACACCATCGGTCTGCGGGAGGATCCCGATTCGATTGCGAAGAAGTTGAAGACCATGCAAACGGATCCGGCCCGAGTGCGCCGCACCGATGTGGGTGATCCGGAAAAGTGTCCCGTGTGGTCGTTGCATCAGGTCTATTCGGACGAACCCACCCAAACGTGGGCGGCCGCTGGCTGTCGCTCGGCAGGCATCGGATGTCTGGAGTGCAAGAAGCCCCTGATCGATAAGGTCGTGGCCGAGGCGTCCGCGATGCGTGCGCGAGCCGAAGAGTACGAACAGAACCCCGAGCTCGTACGCGCGATCCTCGCCGAGGGCAGTGAGAAAGCGCGTGAGGCAGCACGCGAGACGCTCGACGAAGTCCGTCGCGCTATGCATCTGCGCGGAGACTGAGACTCATGAGCAAACCCGAATTGCGCCTTGTACCGCCGCCAGCCGATGCGGCCGAGGCCAGCGTTGCCAGTGTGCCAACGCAGGAAGAAATGCCGTTCGCCGTCGTGCAGGGCGAGCCGGTCACACAGTTACCGCGTGATCTCTACATTCCGCCTCAGGCGCTGGAAGTGTTTCTCGAAGCTTTCGAGGGTCCGCTCGATCTGCTGCTCTATCTCATCCGTCGCCAGAATCTCGACATCCTCGATATTCCGCTTGCCGACATCACGCGGCAGTACATGAACTACATCGAGCTGATGCAAGACATGCAGCTCGAGCTCGCGGGTGAATATTTGTTGATGGCGGCCACGTTGGCCGAAATCAAATCGCGAATGTTATTGCCGCGATCGAGCGAAGCGACGACCGAAGAGATCGATCCGCGCGCCGATCTCGTGCGTCGCTTGCAGGAATACGAGCGCTACAAGCAAGCGGCCGAGAGCATCGATCGCGTCCCGCGACTCGAGCGCGACATCTGGCTCGCCAGCGCACATAACGAACATCGTCGACCGCTGACGCAGCTGCCGACGGTCACTTTGCAGGAAATGATCGTCGCTTTCCGTGATGTGGTGTCACGCGCAGCGATGTTCCAGCACCATCACGTGCAGCGCGAGCGACTGTCGGTGCGCGCTCGCATGACCGACGTGCTTGCGGCGGTCGAAGGCGGCGCGTTCGTCGACTTCGGCCGACTCTTCAAGCCGGAGGAGGGGCGTATGGGTGTCACCGTGACCTTCATCGCCATTCTCGAACTGGTACGCGAGGGTCTGCTCGATCTCGTGCAGACCGAGCCCTATGGGCCGTTACATGTGCGCGCGGCGCAGTCGCCGCGTTTGCGTGCCGTACCCGATGACGAATCCCAGGATCAAGGAACAGCATGAGCGAGAATCACATTCGTAACGTCGTCGAGGCCGCATTGCTGGCCGCAGGCAAATCTTTGGGGATCGCGGATCTCGCGCAGCTGTTTGACGAAGATGGCCGTCCGGAGAAGCCGCAGCTCGTCGCGGCTTTGCAGCAACTCGAAAGTGAGTACGCGGATCGCGGTATCGAACTGAAGGAAACGGCCAGTGGTTGGCGTATCCAGATCAAGCAGGGTTACGGCCGCGAGGTATCGCGTCTGTGGCCGGAGCGTCCCCAGCGCTACTCGCGCGCGCTACTGGAGACATTGGCGCTCGTCGCCTACCGCCAGCCCATCACGCGCGCTGAGATCGAGTCGGTCCGTGGCGTTGCCGTCAACCCGAACATCATCAAAACCTTGATGGAACGTGACTGGGTACGAGTCGTGGGTCATCGGGATGTGCCTGGACATCCGGAGTTGCTCGGCACGACACGCGAGTTCCTCGATTACTTTGGTCTGCGCAGTATCGACGAGTTGCCGCCGCTCGCGGAGCTGAAGGCGATGGCCGATCTCAATCCGCAATTGACCTTGCCTGTTGCGGACGATGCTGAACTGGCGGTCGAGGGCGAGGATGTCGAGCGTGCTCGGGGCGATGTCCCGGGCGATCAGGATGCCAGCCTCGCAGCGCCGGTCGCCGATGTCGCGAGTTCCAGTGCGCCGGTGGTCGAGCCCGCACCGTCGGATGACGAACCGGTATACGTCGTCGATCGGACGGAGGCGTGACGAGTCGTCGTCCACCGCGGCGCTCGGGTCCACGAGCGGGTACTGCCGATCTGCCGGGCGATCGTTTGCAAAAGGTTCTGGCGCAAGCAGGGCTTGCCTCACGGCGTGAGGCGGAGCAATGGATCATCGCGGGGCGCGTGACCATCAATGGCGTTCGCGCCGAGCTCGGTCAGCGTGTGCAGGGTCGCGATGAAATCCGGATCGATGGTCGCGTTCTTAGGCGTGCCCGCAATCCAGAGAAATTATCCGTCGAAGCATCGACGTTCCTCTGTAATCGTTCGCCAGGTCAATCTTTGAGCGAGGAGCTCGTTCCGAAACTGCCGCGACGGGCGGGAAAGCGATTTTTGGCCGTGTCACCGATGCCGAACGTCGATGGGGGTTTGGAATTACTCACCACCGATGGAGCCTTGGCGACTCGCTTGCAGCGGCGGGTACGTCGTTGGCACACCGAGTTTCTGATCCGGGTGCGTGGCGAGTTGACGCCCGAGAGCCTCGATGCGATCTCAGGTGGCCAGCTGGATGACGGTCGCAAACTGTCAGTGCTCGCCGTTGAGGGATCCGACGAATTCACCGAGGGCGCGAACCGCTGGTATCGCCTCGAAGTGGAGGGGGCGAGCGGCAAGGAAGTTCGACAATTGTTCGAGCGACAGGGCGCACTGGTGAGCCGCATTCTGCGAACCCGCTTAGGCGCACTGGCCCTGACACGCGATTTGAATCGCGGTCACTTTCGCAAACTCACCGATGAAGAATCGCAAGCACTGCAGAGCAGCGAGGCCGGTCAGGTTTCTATCGAGGATGGCGGCGACGAAGCAGACGAGGCCGGCTGAGCGTCGAAGGCGCAACCGGTTGTGCCGCGCGCCTGCGGTCCCAGTAGGGCAATGAAGGGTGAGGTCAGCGTCGCCGGATCGGGCAGCGTGGCGATGTTCTCGGAGGGATAAGCTTGCCGACGCATCTGGGTGCGAGCCTTGCCCGGATTCAAAGAATTCACGCGTACCGTCGACTTCTCGAGTTCATCCGCGAGCACCTGCATGAAGCCTTCGAGCGCGAACTTCGAAACCGCATAAGCGCCCCAGTAGGCGCGACCTTTGCGACCGACGGCACTCGATGTGCAGACGACAGAGGCGTCGTTCGAGGCGCGCAGCAGCGGTAGAAGCGTTTGGGTGAGCGCGACGTTCGCAGTGACGTTGACGTGCATGACGCGCACCCAAGTCGGCATATCGTATTCTTCGATCGGCATCGGCTGACCGAGTAGCGCGGCGTTCAGCACCAGACCATCGAGACGACCCCAACGTTCTTGTGCGGCGCGCGCAATCGTATCGAAGTCTTGCGCCACGGCTTTTTCGAGATCGAGCGGCGCGATCGAAGGTGGTGCGATCGGTTCGCCATCATGAGTCTGGAGAGCCAAAATCGCATCGTGCACGGCTTCGAGCTTGCGCACGCTGCGACCGAGTAGCAGCACTTCAGCGCCGTAGCGCGCGCACTCGAGAGCGAGCGCTTGCCCGATGCCTGCAGTCGGCCCCGTGATCGCGATCACGCGTCCCCGAAGTTCAGCGGGCGACAATCGCGTGCGAGTCGGATCGAAGGAAGTCGAGCTCATCATCTCTCCTGCAGGAAGTTCTAGCGCAAGGCGCTCGGCAATCGTCCCCGTGACAAGGACAGCGCTGCGCGCCAGGCGCGAATCGTACGCGACAACGGCTCGAATCGAGTGATCGAGAAGTTGGGTAAGCCGCTCTGAAGGCGCAGAGCCGTACCACGAGCGAGTGCAGCCCACAGCAAGGCCGGGCCTTGCGAGGACAGTTCGTCAACAGGCCAGGCCCTCGCCAGAGAACCTATTTCACTCGCGAGCTCGTTCAGTCGTGTCCGCAATTGTTGGCACTGCGGTTCGCCTAAGGGGTGTCGAACCCAAGGTTCGTGAGGCTCGGGTGGATCACCGAGTGATCGATACAGGCGTCCTCGATGCGCCTGCTGTGGCCAGTCGGCGATCAACTCGATCTCGCGGATACATCGACCCAATGCGCGTGCGCGATCGCTGCTATTGAGGCAGAGGTTGATAAAGATGCTGTCTGACCAAAGGCCGAGGTAGTCGTCGAGCTCGGCACGCGTGAGAAACGCCACGGTCGCAAGGTCGATGCGCGTGGCCTCCACCAGACCCTGCAAATCGGCGAGGGATCGTCCGGACTCGAGTAGCGTCGCGGCGAGCGTGCGAGTCGCCGGGTGTCGTGCCTGTGCTTGTGCAAGGCGGCCAAGCTCTTCTGCCCACCACTCGAGGCGGGTATGAGCGACAGTGTGATCGAGCTCGGGGCGAAGGCTCGCGGTGACTTCGCGTTCGATGTCAAACAGCGCCTGCAGGCGTGGTCGGTCTGTCGTCGGCGAAAAGCGCAGCACGAGTTCGCGACTCGTGGTGCCGGCTTCCTCAAGTTCCGGGGTCATTCGGCCGGCTTACGCAGAGCGCAGAGATAGTTGACCTTCGGCTGTTTCACCAGCGTCGCGGCGTGAGTGAGCGGGTTGTATTCGAGGCCTGCAAGTTCGAGCAAGTTGAGGCCCGAGGCGCGCGCCCAAGCACCGATCTCGGCGGGCCGAATGAGTCGCTCGTACTCGTGGGTTCCCTTGGGGACTAAACCCGCCACGTACTCGGCACCCACGATCGCGAGCAGGAAAGAGCGCCAATCACGATTGATCGTGGAGAGGAACACCATGCCGCCCGGGCGGCAGAGCTGTGCCAAGGTTTGAAGGATGGCGCCCGGGTCGGGCACGTGCTCGAGCATCTCCATGCAGGTAACGACATCGAAGGCGGCCGGTTCGCTGTCTGCCAATGCTTCCGCAGGCTGCAGCCGGTAGTCGATGTCGAGACCACTGGCCGCGGCATGTAGACGTGCCACTTCGATCATGCCCGGCGCGCGATCGATCGCGGTGACGCGGGCGCCACGCTTGGCGAGCGACTCGGCCAAAAGGCCGCCGCCGCAGCCGACATCGAGCACTCGCGCGCCCTGCAGAGAGGCGCGTTCGGCGATGAACTCCACCCGCAACGGGTTCAGATTGTGCAGCGGTTTGAACTCCCCAGCAGGGTCCCAGAACCGGTGCGAGAGGGCGTCGAACTTGGCAACTTCGGCGGCGTCG
>JBDKJA010000025.1:0-19322 GCA_039796795.1 Pseudomonadota bacterium | reverse complement strand
CGGCCGCTTGCGAGAGAAACAAGGGGGCCTTGAGATTCGACCCGATCAAATCGTCCCAATTTTCGAGTGTGATTTCTCCGACGGGTGTCGGGTAAAACGTCGATGCGTTATTGATCAGAATATCGAGCTTGCCAAAGTGCCGACGAGTCTCTTCCACCAGGTTACCGAGCGAGACGGTATCGAGAAGATCAGCCGACAGTCGGAGCGTACTGTCACGACGGACTTGTTCGAGCTCGGCGCACAATGTTTGAGCCGCATCGACCGAGCGATGATGATGGATGACCACATTGGCGCCCGCTGCGTGCAGTTCACGAGCAATGGCGGCTCCCACGCGTCTTGCGCCTCCCGTGATCAAAGCAACTTTGCCGACGAGGGAGTGGCGTTGGGTTTCAAGTGTCATGGTGATTCATTATGACCCATTTACCTAAACCGCAACCTGACGCTCTTGCGCACTCTGTTCGACTGTCGGAGCGGATCGCCGACCGATTGGTCCTTGCGCGCGGCTGGATGTCGTTTGCCGAATACATGCGGCTCGCGCTCTATGAGCCGGGTCTTGGCTACTACAGCGCCGGTGCGAGCAAATTCGGCGATGCGGGTGACTTCGTCACGGCACCTGAGATATCCCCGCTCTTCGCCGAGGTGGTTGCCGGTCAAATGGATTTGGTGCTGCGAACGACGGGATCGAGCGATGTACTCGAGCTCGGCCCTGGAACCGGTGCTTTTGCAGTCGATGCCGTCGAAACATTTCATAGGCTCGGTACACCCATCGATCGATACCGCCTGTTGGAGGTGTCTGCGGATCTGCGCGAGCGGCAAACGCGACGCCTAGGGCGCCTCACTCACGCCAATCCAAAACGAGACTGGTGCGATCGATTGCCCGAGGCCTTCTCGGGCGTGATTTTCGGTAACGAGATCATCGATGCGTTGCCGTGCGAGCGATTTGTCGTTCGCGACGGGCAGTGGTGGCGCCTCGGTGTTGGGCTTGTCGAGTCTGAATCGCTGGTGCCGCGATTCGAATGGCGAGTCCGCCCGGCCGATGGATCAGCGCCAGGTGATGAGGAGTTCCGTACCGAAGCGGCGCTTCTGCAAGCGAGCTTGCGAGAGCACGCGATCGAGCTGCCGCGTGATTATTGCGGCGAATGGCAGGTGGGTCTTGATGCTTGGCTGCAGTCGCTCGCTTCATCATTGACCGAGGGAGTCATCTTGTTGTCGGATTACGGCTTGCCGCGAGCGCAGCTTTATCATCCTGATCGCGCTCACGGCAGCCTACGTTGTTATTACCGGCATCACGCGCATGACGACCCTTTTCTTTGGCCTGGACTCAGCGACATCACGGCATGGGTCGATTTCACTCGAGTGGCCGAAGCGGCTGAGCGGGCGGGCTTGCAAGTGCGCGGTTTCACGACGCAGATGGGTTTTCTAGCCGGTGGCGGCGTCGATCAGGCAATGTCGCGAGTGCTTGATGAGACAAGTTCAGCGCCGACGGGGATGTCCGTTGCCGAGCAGGCCAAGCTCGCGGGTGGACTGCGTCGCTTGCTGATGCCAGGCGAAATGGGCGAGTCGGTGAAGTTCGTGCTGCTAAGTCGTTCGGAGGCGTTCGAGTTGCCGGCCTTCGCTTTTCGCGACTTGCGGCACACGCTGTGATGTCACTCGATCGAGTTTTTGATAGCGGCAAGACGTAGCGCGCGTAGTCGTTCGCCAATTTGCGGCCCCTCGAGACCCGCGCGTTCACGCTCACCAAAAGTCACAGCGCGAGCGGCTGCCCACGCCGATTCAATCCGTGCTCTTTGTGGGTAAGGTTGATCTTGCAGTCCGAGACGCCCGCGCGCGTCACATTCGCAAACTTCCAGAAATTCGGCGAATCGATCCGGTCGACGAAATGCGTCGCTGAGTTCGAATAGCTCGAGTATCGTCGTGGCGCGAAGTTCGAGCCCGCGATGTACGTGTGTGTGATAGCGACTCGCGAGTACCGCGAGATCTCGAAATTCCTGCGGGACCCGTAAACGCGCGCACAGATTTTCGATGGCGCTAACCCCCAACTGTTCATGACCGTGATGGCGCGGCCACTGGTCCTTCGGTGTCAGTGCTTTCCCAAGGTCGTGCATCAGTAGTGCAAATCGGATCGTCGTACGGGCGTTACGCGCTGCCGCCACTTGCAGCGTCAGTAGCGTGTGTTCGCCGGTGTCGATCTCGGGATGCCATTCGGGGCGCTGTGGCACACCAAAGAGCGCATCGAGCTCGGGCATGATCACGCGTAGCGCGCCGCAAGTTCGTAGAAGTTCGATGGCAGTCCGCGGCTCAGGCTCTCCCAAGGTGCGCTCGAGTTCACGCCAAATTCGCTCAGGGACGAGTGCATCGACTTCACCCGATGTCACCATCGTGCGCATCAAATCAACGGTTTCGTTGGCGACTTGGAAGCCGAGCGGTGCATAGCGCGCCAGAAACCGCGCCACGCGCAGGATGCGAACGGGGTCTTCGGAGAAAGCGGGTGAGACGTGTCGCAGAACTCGGCCGCGTAAATCGTTCTGACCGCCGTAAGGGTCGACGATGGCGCCGTCTTCGGATTGTGCCATCGCGTTAATGGTCAAATCGCGACGCAGCAAATCCTGCTCGAGGGTGACGTCCGGTGAAAACTCGGTGACGAACCCACGATAGCCCAAGCCGACTTTGCGCTCGAGGCGAGCCAGCGCGTATTCCTCGTGAGTCTCGGGATGCAGAAATACGGGGAAATCGCGGCCGACCGGACGGAATCCACGTGCGGTCATTTCTTCCGGAGTGGCGCCCACGACCACCCAGTCTCGTTCGTGTACGGGACGATCGAGCAGGGTATCGCGAACCGCGCCGCCGACGAGATAGACCTTCACTCGCGCATCGTACCCTAGCGTCTGGCTCGTCGTCGGAACTCGGCGTAGTGAAGTTGATCCTGACCAGTGCGGCCTAGATAGGTCGGAGCGATCGCGGACAAGGCTGTCGGTGTGATTCCAAGTTCTCTCAAGCCGGCCGTCGATGGGGCGTTGTCGAGTTGCAGAGAGCGGAAGTTGTCGGACGAGAAGGGCTTACCGGGAACGAAGTCGAGGACGGCTGCCTGCAACCGGCCGATGAAGTCGGGCAGAGAGATCACTCTGGCCGGTGTGCCCGACAGTTTGCCGGCAAGTTCCACGAGTTCTTTGAGTGACAATGTTTCGGGGCCTCCGAGATCGAAGCTGCGCCCCATGGTTGCAGGGTCAAGTAGCGCGCGTTCGAAAGCGGCGACGACATCGCTGACCCAAACCGGCGCGAAGCGCGTCCCCGCGCGAGCGAGTGGAATCCAGCCGCCCGATAGCGGCAGAAGTTGCGCAAACCGATTGAGCAAGGAGTCGTGAGTGCCGAAGATGACGGACGGTCGAAAAATCGTCCACGCCAGAGTCGGTGGCGCTTGCCGGACGTGCTGCTCCGCGAGTCCTTTCGATTGCAAATAAAAACTCGGGGCGCCGAGATCGGCACCAAAAGAGCTCATGTGTAGCAGTCGCGGAACATGCGCGGCAACGCAGGCGGCGACGACTTTGCGGGCAAGCTCGGCATGCGCGAGATGGAAACCGCGTCCGCGGAATCCGCTTTCGTTGAGAATGCCAACCAAGTTGATGACGGCATCACTGCCTGCGAATTCTCGTTTGAGAACAGCCTCGTCATGCACGTTGGCACGGCGAAACTCCAGATTGGGTAACACGGCTAAATGCGCGGGCGGTCGAGGGCTGCGCGTTAACAACCGTACTCGATGACCGCTACGGATCAGGCGTGCGATGAGTTCGCTGCCGACGAAGCCACTGCCGCCCAGAATGGTAATGAGCATGTTCGAGAGGCTCGTCAGCGCAGCACAAGGATGGAGATGTCGCCACTGCGGCGTACTTGCAGCACGAGCGTGCTCCCGCCGCGCGCTGCAGCCGCACGCCAAGCCCCGCTCAGGGCGGCCGTGTTGGCGACGCGCACACCGTTGGCGGCGACGATGATGTCACCCGCGCGCAGGCCCGCGCTGGCAGCTCGACTATTTGGCGCAACGCTGCGCACGAGCACACCGCCACCGGCTTCAGTGGCGTCTTCGAGTTGCGCGCCCTCGAGACTGCGATGCTGTGTGCCTTCGGGCAACGCGCTCGAATCCGTGTTGCTTGCCGTAGTGGCGGCCGCCGCTGGATCGGCGATCTCGGCTGTGACATTGCGAGTCTTGCCTTCACGCAAAAGAGCGATCTGAACTTTGTCGCCCACACGCAGCAAACCGATGGCGTTACGAAGTTCTGCCGCCGATTTCACCTTGCGCCCATTGAGCGAGGTGACCACATCGCCCGCTTGCAGACCCGCGCGTGCCGCGGCCGATTCTTTGGCGACTTGCGTGATGAGAGCGCCGCCGTTGCTCGCGATACCGAGAGCTTGGGCGATATCCGGAGTGACCGGCGCGATTGTGACACCGAGTTGTCCGCGTTTGACCGAGCCGTACTTGATTAGCTGATCCATGACGCTGCGCGCCATGTTCACGGGGATTGCGAAGCCGATGCCGATATTGCCGCCCGAGCGCGAGAGGATCATGTTGTTGATCCCGACGAGTTCGCCGCGCAGATTAACAAGCGCACCGCCGGAGTTACCCGGATTAATCGACGCGTCGGTCTGAATCAGGCTCTCGAAGCCATCGGGGTTCATCCCCGAGCGCCCGAGTGCGCTGACGATGCCGTAAGACACCGATTGCTGTAGGCCGAACGGATTGCCGATCGCCGCGACGTAATCTCCAGGCTCAAGGGCATCCGAGTCGCCAAGATTGATCTGACTTAATCCCTCGGCCTTGATCTGGATGACCGCGATATCGGTTTGCGGGTCACTACCGATCAGCTTGGCGGGGAATTCGCGTTGGTCGGAGAGGGTTACCGTGATGTCTTTAGCATTTTCGACCACATGCGCGTTGGTGATGATGTAGCCCTGCTTGGCATCCACGACGACGCCCGAGCCCGCCGACTGGAAGGGGCGTTCGCGCGCGCCAGCATCAGGCGGAACGTTGAAAAATCGGCGGAAGAAGGGGTCATCCAGCAATGGGTTGCGCGGCCCCTGTTCGCGCACCGTCCCCTGAATCCCGATGCTCACCACCGAAGGTGAGACACGACGAATCATCGGCGCGAGCGAGGGCATAGGGGCCACAGCTCGGTCGCGACTCTCGACCCGGTTCTCGGCCGGACTGTCGATCGGTTGTGCCGCTGCGGCGTTCCCTGGGTTCCAAGGGGCGACCAAGGCGCCGATGAGCAACAGAATTCGGTGTGAGGTAGGGATGGGCATGCGCATGAAGAGTTCTCCGTCCAGCGCTAGGGGATATACGGATTGGGGGAGGGGTTTCAAGGGGATAACTTGTGAAAGTTGTGTGGATCGCGTGTCAACACAAGATCTAGTAGGGCTAGCCCCAGCGCCCGACCAAGCTGGCAAGTAATTTTCCGAACGTTCTTTTGCCGCGCGATTTCATATAACTATATGAATTAAATGGTAAAAAATGTTGTGTCCGAATTGGAATTCATGTCTTGACGCACACCGACCCCCTGCCTAATCTCCACCCCTCGACACAACATCTTGTGTGCACTCTCGGGTGCAGCCGGAGGGGCTCCGGTAGCAAGGAGTTTCGGGGTCGAAAGAGGGGAGAGCAAAAAAATCGTCCTGGAAGGCGTTGTTTCCTCCGTCGGTGGTTCGGTCTTTGTGAAAACAAGCCGGCACGGGCGGGTTTTGCTCTCTTCAAAACCGAATTTGCACTGACATATCAAAGATTTTTAGGGGATCCGAACCCACATGAATAGCGTGATCAAGTTGGCGACGAGCGATATCGATTCGATTCCGTTCCAAGAGGCCTCCCTCGATATTTGGGACAAAAAATACCGCTTGGTTTCCAAGAGCGGCGACCCGATCGACAAGTCGATGGACGATACCTATCGCCGTGTCGCGCGGGCGCTTGCCGATGTCGAATCGCCCGAGCAGCGTGAGCATTGGTATGAGCGATTTCTTTGGGCGTTGCGCCGTGGCGCCATTCCTGCGGGCCGCATCACCTCGAACGCGGGCGCTCAAGAGCACAAGCCGGCGACCTCGACCATCAACTGCACGGTCTCGGGAACGATCCGCGACTCGATGGATGACATTCTCGATAAGGTCCACGAGGCGGGACTCACGCTGAAGGCGGGTTGCGGTATCGGCTACGAGTTCTCGACGCTGCGTCCGCGCGGCGCTTACGTCTCGGGTGCCGGTGCCTACACGTCCGGCCCGCTCTCGTTCATGGATATCTACGACAAGATGTGTTTCACGGTCTCCTCGGCCGGTGGTCGTCGCGGTGCGCAGATGGGCACGTTCGACGTTGGCCACCCCGATGCCATGGAATTCATCCGCGCCAAGCGCGAGAACGGTCGCTTGCGGCAGTTCAATCTGTCTTTGTTGATCACGGACGAGTTCATGCACGCCGTGCGCAATGACCTCGACTGGCAGCTCGCTTTCCCGATCCTGCGCAAGGAATACGAGGCCGATAAGCCGGATCTGAAGGACGAGAGCAAGTTCGTATGGCGCGATTGGCCGTACAACGAAAACTTCGTCGTCAACGAGACGGGGCTGGTCGCCTGCAAGATCTACAAGACCTTGCCGGCCCGTCGTATGTGGGACGTCATCATGACCTCCACTTACGATTTCGCCGAACCCGGGTTCATCCTCATTGATCGTGTCAACGAGATGAACAACAACTGGTTCTGCGAAAACATCCGCGCTACGAACCCCTGCGGTGAGCAGCCGCTGCCGCCCTATGGCTCATGCTTGTTGGGATCGGTGAACTTGACGCGTTTCGTTCGTCGCCCGTTCACCGCAGAAGCCGAGTTCGATTGGGCCGAGTATCGCGAGGTGGTCAAAGTATTCACTCGTATGCTCGACAACGTGGTCGAGGTCAACGGTTTGCCGCTCGAGGGTCAGCGCAACGAGATTTTGCGCAAGCGTCGCCACGGCATGGGCTTCCTGGGTCTCGGCAGCACGATGACGCTGCTCGGTATGAAATATGGCTCTGGCGAGTCGGTGAAGTTCACCGAAGACGTCTCGCGTGAAATGGCTTTGGCGGGTTGGGAAGCCGCGCTTGACCTGTCGCGCGAAAAAGGCCCGGCGCCGATCATGAACGAAGAATTCACCGTCACCGGCGAGATGCTGCGTAAGCGTCCCGAGATGGCGCGCGATGGCTGGAAGGTTGGCAGCAAGATTCCGGGCCGCGTCCTGCATGCGCGTTACAGCCGCTACATGCAGCGCATCGCGGAGGTTTCGCCAGCGCTCGTCGAGCAGCTCGCCCTCGTTGGTGCGCGCTTCACGCACCACACATCGATTGCACCGACTGGAACGATTTCGCTTTCGCTCGCCAACAACGCGAGCAACGGCATCGAGCCGTCATTCGCGCATCACTATTTCCGTAACGTGATCCGTGAAGGCAAAAAGTCGAAAGAGAAAGTCGACGTGTTCTCGTTCGAGCTGCTCGCTTATCGCGAGATCATGAACGCGAAGGCGATGCCGAATTCCACGAATCCGGCCGAGAAGCTCCCGGATTACTTCACGACGGCCGACGACATCACGCCGACCGAGCACGTGGATATTCAAGCTGCGGCGCAGAAGTGGGTCGACTCGTCCATCTCCAAGACGGCGAACGTGCCGACCGATTTCAAATACGACGAGTTCAAGAACATCTACCTCTACGCTCACGAAAAGGGGCTCAAGGGCTGCACGACCTTCCGTTTCAACCCGGAAGCCTTCCAGGGTGTGCTCGTGAAAGAGGAAGACCTCAAGAACACGACGTACGTCTTCACGCTGGAGGATGGCAGCGAGGTGTCGCTGCGCGGCGATGAGGAAATCGAATACGACGGCGAGTTACACACCGCCGCCAACCTGTATGACGCCTTGAAAGAAGGCTACTACGGCAAGTTCTGAGGATTTTTTAGACCATGGCTGCTATCAAGATCGATCGCAAGATCGCCAAATACCGAGTTTTGAAGCCGGGCGCCGAGACGCCGGCTCCTGTCGCCGCTGCCCCCTCGACTGCTGAGCTGCCGACGTCGCACGGCGGCAAAGTGGTGCGTTTGACCGAAGAGGTGCAACGTCCTGAGGTTCTGATCGGCTCGACGTACAAGATCAAGACGCCGGTCTCCGATCACGCGATGTACGTGACCATCAACGACATCATCCTCAACGAGGGAACCGAGCACGAACAGCGCCGTCCCTTTGAGGTTTTCATCAACTCGAAGAACCTCGATCACTACCAATGGATCGTGGCGTTGACGCGCATCATTTCGGCTGTGTTCCGTAAGGGTGGTGACGTCACGTTCCTCGTCGAGGAACTGAAAGCAGTCTTCGACCCGCGCGGTGGATACTGGCAGCCGGGTGGCAAATTCATGCCTTCGATCATCGCCGAGCTCGGTCATGTCATCGAGAAGCATCTTCAGACCATCGGTCTGCTGCGTCCTCTTGAGCTTGACGAGCATCAAAAGAAACTCGTCGACGAAAAGCGCGCTGAGTTCGAAGCGCGGGCGAAGCAGACCGATGCTTTCGCAAACTCGCACTTCCCCGAGGGTGCGCAGTTGTGTTCGAAGTGCAGCACGGCGGCGGTCGTGATGATGGACGGCTGTATGACTTGCCTCAATTGCGGCGACTCGAAGTGCGGGTGACCCGTTGCGGCTGACGACGCTTCTTCTCGTCGCTGCTCTCGCTACGGCGGCGATCGTTGGCCGCACTCAACCGATTCCTGCAGGGGTGGCTCCCGTCATGGGACCACCCTCGCGCGAGATTCCGCGTCCGGCCGAATTGCAGCGTGATGTGGATTTCTGGATTCGCGTCTATAGCGAGATCACGACCCAGCAGGGTTTCCTGCACGACGAGGCTGACCTTTCCATCGTCTATGGCACATTGAATCTGCCGGCAGCGCCGGCGGGTTCACGCCCGCGCCGCGATGCCGTTTCGTTCGAGCGAGAGCGCTGGCGTAGCGCCTTGAGGGTCGCTGCTGAGGCGCTGGAGAGCGGCGTTCCGACTCACTCTGCTGACGCACAAAGAGTGCTGCAGCTGTGGGGCGATAAAGCGACGGCGGGTCGTTTGCGCGCTGCGACGGAGGCGGTGCGCTTTCAGCTCGGTCAGGCTGATCGCTTTCGCGAGGGCTTGGTGCGGTCGGGGACCTGGGAGTCGCACATTGCGCGCACTTTCGAGCGCCTAGGTTTGCCGCCGGAGCTAGCGGCTCTGCCACACGTCGAATCGTCATTCACGCCGACGGCCTATTCAAAAGTCGGCGCTGCGGGTCTTTGGCAATTCATGCTAGGGACGGCTCGACTTTACATGCGAGTCGACGACGTGCTCGACGAGCGTATGGATCCTTTTCGCGCTACGGAAGCGGCAGCGAAATTGCTGCTTTATAACTACCGAGTACTCGGCAGTTGGCCGCTTGCGATCACGGCCTATAACCATGGCGCTGCCGGCATGCGCCGCGCGCGCGACACTCTCGGGACTGATGACTTCGGTGTCATCGCGCGTCGTTACAAAAGTAAAACGTTTGGTTTTGCGTCGAGGAATTTTTATCCCTCGTTCTTGGCTGCGTTGACGATCGACCAGAATCCCGAGCGCTATTTCGGCAAGCTCGAGCGTGCGCCGGAACTCGCATACCAGGAAATTGAAATGCCAGCCTACGCCTCGGTCGAGGCGATCGAGCAAGGGCTTGGCCTCGATCGACGCGTGCTCAAAGACTTGAACCCAGCGCTTCGTCCAGCCGTTTGGGCTGGATCACGGCGGGTGCCGCGCGGCTATCAACTGCGCTTACCGGGTGAACTGCGTCTGACAGCCGCCGAATTTGCCGATCGACTCGGCGGCGCGGCGCTGCATGCGAGTCAGGTTCGACCGAACACGCATCGGGTTGCCAAGGGCGAAACCTTGTCTGGCTTGGCGAGGCGCTACGGTGTGCGTTTGCGCGCCTTGGCAGAACTCAACGGGCTGCGAGTCAATTCGCATCTGCGACAAGGCCAAAGATTGATGATCCCCGATGGAGCGTCGAATTCCGCTTCCCGATCTGCGGCTGACTGATACGATCGACGGCATGAGTTCGTGCACTTCGAGAGTGAATCGACGCGCGTCGTGGTTGTTCGCGGTTTTGACTTGGTCGATTGCGCCCATTTGGGCAGACATCGCAGTGACGTCTTTGCCCGGCACTCGCTTTACTGCCAATCCGCTGCCCGTCGCCAATCAGGTGATCGTCCATAAAAGCGAGCGTCGCTTGGAGTTGTGGCGCGGCCGCGAATTGCTGCGCTCGTATCGCATTTCGCTAGGACTCAACCCCGACGGGCACAAGCAACAAGAGGGTGACTTTCGCACCCCGGAAGGTCGTTATCGGCTCAATGCGCGCAATCCGCGCAGCGATTTTTTTCTTTCGCTGGCGGTGTCCTATCCGGACAAAAATGATGTGGCGCGTGCTCGTGAGTCTGGAGTTGCTCCAGGTGGTGCAATCATGATTCACGGATTGCCTAATCAGCCCAAGTGGCCCCCTGATTACTATGCTAAAAACGACTGGACAGATGGCTGTATTGCATTGAGCAATGCCGACATGATGGAAGTGTGGATGCTCGTTCCGACGGGCACGCCCATCGACATTCGGCCCTGAGATTTCTCTGAAGGTTCGCAAATGGAAACCAGTATCGTCATCCCTGAATTCGTCGACGCCCGCGTCGCACCGCGCGGCGCGCTCGAGAGCCTCTCGCAGGAAGAGATCGAGAAGCTACTCTCTTCCGGGCAGGGTGGTCTTTACCCTCTTTTTCGGCAGTGCGCCCTCGCGGTTCTGAACGCTGGTAGTCACACCGACGATGCTCGGGAAATCTTCGAGAAGTTTCGAGATTTCGATATCCAAATCGTCCGTCACGCCTGGGGTGTGAAGCTCGAGATCAAGAATGCACCTGCGATGGCCTTCGTCGATGGGCACATGATCCGTGGCACCAAAGAATTGCTTTTCGCAGTCTTGCGCGATGTGGTTTATACGGCCAATGAGATTGTTGAAAGTGGTCGCTTCGATCTGGCTCGTCCGCAGTCGATCACGAACGCGGTTTTCCACATTTTGCGTAACGCGCGCTTGCTGGATCACAAATCGCGCCCGAATCTCGTGGTTTGTTGGGGCGGTCACTCAATTAGTCGAGAGGAATACGAATACACCAAGAAGGTCGGCTACGAACTCGGTTTGCGTGCGCTCGACGTTTGTACGGGCTGCGGCCCGGGCGCCATGAAAGGGCCCATGAAAGGCGCGACCATCGGTCATTCAAAGCAGCGCATCGCGCCAGGCCGCTACGTCGGTTTGACCGAGCCTGGCATCATCGCCGCCGAGCCGCCGAATCCCATCGTGAATCACCTTGTGATCATGCCGGATATCGAAAAGCGGCTCGAAGCATTCGTGCGGCTGGGGCATGGGCTCGTCGTTTTCCCGGGTGGCGTTGGAACGGCCGAAGAAATTTTCTATCTGCTCGGCATCTTGCTGGATCCTGCCAATGCCGAGCAGCCGTTCCCGGTCGTGTTGACCGGGCCCCGTAGCAGCGCAGCCTACTTTGAGCAGATTCGCCGCTTCCTCGTGAACACCGTAGGCGAGGTCGCGATGTCGCGTCTGCAGATCGTCATTGATGATCCCGCTGAGGTCGCTCGCATCATGGATCGCGGCATCGATGACGTACGCGAATATCGTCGCCGCCATTCCGACTCTTTCAATTTCAACTGGCTATTGCGGATCGATCCGGAGTTTCAGCGCCCGTTTGAGGTCACGCATGCCTCGATGCGGACTCTTCGATTGCATCGCGATCAGCCTGCGCATGAGTTGGCCGCGGATTTGCGCCGAGCGTTCTCGGGCATCGTGACCGGTAACGTCAAGGAGCCCGGTATCCGAGCCATTGAACGGCATGGCCCATTCGAGCTGGTGGGTGATCGTGGCGTGATGGACATGCTCGATGAGCTTCTGGCGGGTTTCGTGGCCCAACAGCGCATGAAGCTGCCGGGCTCCGCCTACGTGCCCTGCTACCGCATCGTGAAGGCCTGACGAACAGGCCTTGAAAAGGCGTCGATAGGCCCCAAAAAGGCGGGGTCCCGTTTTCCGGAGAGACCCATGACCGAGAACGTCCAGACCCACGGTTTCCAGGCCGAGGTGCGTGAGCTGCTGAGGCTCATGATTCACTCGCTCTACAGCCATCGCGAAATATTTCTGCGCGAGCTCATATCGAACGCGTCCGACGCCAACGACAAGTTGCGCTTCTCGGCGCTGGCTCAGCCAGAGTTATTGGCTGGCGAATCTGAATTGAAGATCTGGGTCGATTATGACGCGGACAAAAAGACGCTTACGATTCGAGACAACGGCATCGGAATGACGCGCGATGAGGCGATCGCGCACCTTGGCACTATCGCTAAGTCCGGCACGGCCGACTTCTTCAAGAAGTTGACCGGAGACCAACAGAAAGATTCGCAACTCATCGGTCAATTTGGCGTGGGTTTCTACTCGGCGTTCATCGTGGCTGATGAGGTGGAAGTGCATACCCGCAAGGCGGGCGAGCCTGCCACCGCGGGCGTGCGTTGGGCATCCAAAGCCGATGGCGAGTTCACGGTCGAAACGATCGAACGGGCGGAGCGCGGTACGAGCATCGTGCTGCACTTGAAGGATGAGGCTAAGGAGTTTGCGGACGGCTGGCGCCTGCGCTCCTTAGTGCGCCGCTATTCGGATCACATCGCCTTCCCTGTGCTGATGCGCAAAGAGGGCGAGGCTACGCTTGATTGGGAGTCGGTCAATCAGGCGCAAGCCCTCTGGACACGCGCACGCAGCGATATCAAAGATGAGGAGTATCGCGAGTTCTATCAGCATATCGCCCACGATTTCGCGGAGCCGCTCGCTTGGAGTCACAACAAGGTAGAGGGCAAGCGCGAATACACCTCGCTTTTGTACGTTCCCGCCCGCGCTCCATTCGATCTTTACCAGCGCGATGCGACGCGGGGACTGAAACTCTACGTGCGGCGTGTGTTCATCATGGACGATGCCGAGCAATTTCTCCCGATGTACTTGCGCTTCATTCGCGGCGTGCTCGATTCGAACGATCTGCCGCTCAATGTCTCGCGCGAGTTACTACAGCAGGACAGCGAAGTGGAGGCGATGCGCTCGGCTTTGACCAAACGTGCGCTCGATCTGCTGGCACGTATCGCTAAGGATGAGCCTGAGAAGTACGCGAGCTTTTGGAAAGAGTTTGGTCCGGTGCTCAAGGAGGGCGTCGGTGAGGATCCGAGTAACCGCGACAAGATTCTCCCGTTGTTGCGCTATGCGAGCACTCACGAAGAGTCCGACGAGCCCAAAGTCACACTCGCCGACTACGTCGGTCGGATGAAAGCGGGTCAGGAGCGCATCTATTACATCATCGCCGATAGCGTGACCGCGGCACGTGGCAGCCCGTATCTGGAGCAGCTGCGATCCAAGGGTGTCGAAGTGCTGTTGCTGGCTGATCGAGTCGACGAGTGGATGATGGGTCACGTCCGCGAATTCGAAGGCAAGCGCTTCAAGGATGTCTCGCGAGGCGATCTCGAACTCGGCGGACTTGAGGCCGATGCAGACAAGGCCGCCGCAGCGGAAGTGGCCAAGGAAAACGAGAAACTGCTCCAGCGCATCAAGGAGGCGCTCGGCGATCGTATCTCGGAGGTGAAGGTTTCGACGCGACTCACCGATACGCCAGCGTGTCTGGTGCTCGCTGAGCATGATCTGGGTGCGCAGATGCGCAAGATTCTGGCTGCAACGGGTCAAGCGGCGCCGGAGTCCAAGCCCGCTCTCGAGGTCAACGTCGGTCATCCGCTGCTGAAGCGGCTCGACGCTACGATGGCCGAGGATGAGTTTGCGGAGTTAGCGTTGGTCATCCACGATCAGGCGAAGCTCGCCGAATCGGGCTCGGTTGCGAATCCCGGCGAGTTCGTTCGTCGTCTGAATCGCTTGCTCGGGCAACTGATGGCTCAATAGTTCGTGCCATAATCGGCTCGTATGGGCAAATCGAATCCCACCGAAGAAGAGCTGCGCTCGCGTCTGACGCCGCTGGCGTACGAGGTCACCCGTAACAAGGGGACCGAGCGCGCCTTCACCGGCGCTTACACCTACAACAAAGACAAGGGCGTCTACGCCTGCGTCTGTTGTGGCGCGGAGCTTTTCTCTTCGGACACCAAATACGATTCTGGCTCGGGTTGGCCGAGTTTTTGGACGCCACTGGCTGCCGATCGAGTGCGTGAGCATCGCGACATCAGCCATGGAATGATCCGTACCGAAGTCGTTTGCGCGCAGTGCAACGCCCATCTTGGGCATGTGTTCGAAGATGGACCGCAGCCGACGGGTCTGCGCTACTGCATCAATTCGGTTTCCCTCGATTTTCGTTCTTCGAGCTCGGCAGACGAGTCGCGATGAGAACAGTCGTGTGGTCAGTCATCCTGGCGGTGACCGGAATATTTTTGATCTCCGCTTTTCTCCCCACGCTACTCGCATCGAGCGGGAGCGATCAAGCATCTATGGAGTCCGCAATGTCAGAGCTCGTCAAAGAAGACCTCGAAGCCGGCGACGGCTCGCCTATCAACGCCGGGCAGATTGCGGTGGTGCATTACACCGGCTGGTTGCACGACCCGTCACAGAACGAGGGTAAAGGACGTAAGTTCGACAGTTCACACGATCATGGCGATACCTTTGCGTTCAAGGTCGGTGGTGGTCAGGTGATTCGAGGTTGGGATCTCGGCGTCGAGGGAATGCGAGTGGGCGGTAAGCGCCGGCTCGTGATTCCCGCAGAGCTCGGATACGGGGCGCGCGGTGCTGGCGGTGTTATTCCTGGTGGCGCCACTCTCGTGTTCGATGTCGAGTTGGTGGAGATACGCTGATGCAAACTAGAGTGTTAGCTGCGATCGCGTTGGCGATCTCGATGAGCGGAGCTGCTAGTGCAGCCACCTTGATCCATGCCGGGCGCGTCATCGACGGCATCAGTAATCAGGCAATGCCGGAGCGAACGGTCGTTGTCGATGGTGGACGTATCGTTGCGATTGAGAGCGGTTACCGTGCGCCATCGGCGACCGATCAAGTGATTGATCTGAAGAATTCAACGTTGTTGCCGGGTCTGATGGATATGCACGTGCATATCACGAGCGAGTACAGCCGTACGAGTGAGCTGGATCGCTTTAAGAAGGATGGTCCCGATGTAGCGCTCGATGGCGCTATGTACGCAGAGCGTACCTTGCAGGCGGGCTTCACCACGGTTCGTGACCTCGGTGACGGCTTTCGCGCGAGCATCGCGCTACGTAATGCAATCAACGCCGGCAAGCTGTCCGGTCCGCGTATTTTTGCCGCTGGCAAGTCGATTGCCACCACGGGCGGTCATGCTGATCCCACTAACGGCTGGGCGGATCACTTGGGTGGCGGCAATGTTGGCCCAATCGACGGTGTCGTGAATGGCGAAGAACAAGCCGCACAGGCTGTGCGCCAACGCTACAAAGAAGGGTCGGATCTCATCAAGATCACCGCAACGGGTGGTGTCCTCTCGGTTGCCAAGAACGGATTGAACCCGCAGTTCACCGAAGAAGAGATTCGAAGCATTGTGCAGACGGCACGAGATTATGGTTTCAAAGTGGCTGCGCACGCGCATGGTGCCGAGGGCATGAAGCGGGCGGTGCGTGCCGGCGTCGATACCATCGAGCATGGCACTTTCATGGACGATGAAACCATCAAGCTCATGAAGGAGCGTGGCACTTACTACGTGCCGACCATCACGGCGGGTGCTTGGGTTTTCGATCGCTCAAAAGAAGACGGATTCTTCCCAGCACTCGTTCGCCCGAAAGCGGCCATGATCGGGCCGCAGATTCAGGGAACCTTCGCTAAGGCTTATAAGGCCGGCGTGAAGATTCTCTTCGGAACCGACACGGGTGTTTCGGCACATGGTCAAAATGCGCGCGAGTTTGTGTTGATGGTCGAGGCCGGTATGCCGCCGATGGAGGCCATCAAGTCGGCAACATCGGTCAGCGCCAAATACCTCGAGATCGACGATCGGCTCGGTAGTGTCGAGATTGGCAAGGTCGCTGATCTCGTTGCAGTTCCGGGTGATCCGATCAAAGATATCCGCGCGATGCAGCGAGTTCATTTCGTCATGAAGGACGGCATTGTCCATCGCAGCCCCTGAGCACAAGATGCTCGCCGGCGGTGCCGGCGACATCGAAACTCTCATCGAGCATCCCGATAGCAGTCTCTACCCGCAAGCGCGGGCCATTGCCGTTTGTTGTCATCCGCACCCGCTTTTCGGCGGTGCGATGACCAACAAGGTGATACACACCGTCGCTCGCAGTTTCGTGGCGAGTGGCGCGATCACGCTGCGCTTCAACTTTCGTGGTGTCGGTGCGTCCGCCGGCGTGCACGATGAGGGTCGCGGTGAGCTCGACGATTTGTTGCGCGTGGTCGATTGGGCGCGCGCTCAATGGCCTGGCTTGCCTTTGTGGCTCGGAGGTTTTTCGTTCGGCGCCTGGATGGTACTGCGGGCACAAGCCGTGTTGACGCCGCAGTTGTTGGTAACGGTCGCTCCGCCGGTCGGTCGATGGAATTTCGATGATGTGTCGGCGCCGCTGTGTCCGTGGCTCGTCGTCCAGGGTTCGCAAGACGAGTTGGTCGATGCGCAAGCGGTCAGGAACTATGCAGCCTCTCTAGCGCCTGACGCAGATTACGTTGAAATCAACGGTGCCGATCATTTTTTTCATGGTCGACTGCATGAGGTCAGAGACCAGGTTAGCCGTGTAGCGAGTACCCCACGCCTCTAACGGTGTGGATGAGTGGCTTTTCGAATTCTTTGTCGACCGCTTGGCGCAATCGACTGACGTGGACATCGACCACGTTAGTTTGCGGGTCGTAGTGGATGTCCCACACGTTCTTGAGCAGCATGGCGCGAGTCACAACCTGTCCGGCATGCCGCACCAGACACTCTAGCAAGCGAAACTCGCGGGCCGTGAGTTCGATATCGCGTCCCGCGCGACGTGCCTCGCGTGCCAACAGGTCGAGCTCGAGGTCTTCAACCTTTAGGGTGGTTTCCGACGAAGCCGAATTGCGACGACCGAGTGATTCGACTCGGGCAATGAGTTCTTCGATGGCGAACGGTTTGCCCAGATAATCGTCACTCCCCGCACGCAGCCCTCGAACGCGCTCGTCGACGGAATCCAGAGCCGAGAGCACCAAAACAGGGGTCGTTCGACCGGCCTTGCGCAGCGCCTGCACGATCTCGAGCCCATCTTGGCCGGGGAGCATACGGTCGGTGATCAACACATCGATCACCGTCGAGAGAGCCGCTTCACGCCCGCGATCGCCGTCGAGGATATGACTGACGAAGTGTCCGCGCGAACCGAGTGCCTGTACGACCTCCTCAGCGATACGAGCGTCGTCTTCGATCAACAGGACTTTCATTTGGGCCTCACGAGGGAGGAGTTTAGGGGAAAACCCCAAGATCGTGGCATGCTTGTAGGGTGAAATCCTTTGCTGTCATTGATCGGCGTGCCTTTCTGGCAGGGCTAGTCGCACTGGCCGTGATGGTGCTGACCTTCGTCGGCGCCTTCATGTGGGTGCAGCATCGCGTCATGCATCTTCATGACGAAGAGCTGCGTAGCACCTTGATCAGTGAACTTGAACTGCGCCGACAATTCGATCGGACCTCGGGGCGCCAGAAGCTTATCGACGGACTCGCTTGGCGCAGTTCGGTCATCGACTCTACGCGGTATCTTGTTTTGATCGATCCCGCCGGTAAGCCCATAGTGGGTGATCCCGCGGTACTCCCGCCAGACAGCTTACAAAAGGTTCGTGAGCAAGGCTGGTTTCGGGTGAGCGAAGAGGCGGGGCCCGATGTTTTCGTGGTTGCTCTGACGCTCGATGATGGCGCGATGTTGTTGATGAGTTATCGCGACCCCATCCGTCGTGATATGGCTCGAACGCTCGGCCGTACGGCGGTGCTCGGTATCTTGTTGATCGTCGCGATCGGGATCGCGACGGGCGTCATTTTGAACAACTATGCGTTGACCCAGATTCGCCAGCTCGCACTGACTGCTCGTCGAATTCAGCGTGGTCAGATGGCCGCTCGAGCGCCCGTGCCACAACGAGTCGATGCGATGGGTGCGTTGGCTCGAACTCTCAATGAGATGCTGGATCAAAATGAAGCGCTGGTGACGGGTCTGCGTACGATCACTGAGAGTTTGGCGCACGATTTACGTACGCCCATGATGCGGATACGCCGATCCATCGATGCAGCGCGATCCGCTTCGAACGAGTCTGAGCGTCAAGCTCATTTGAGCGACGCCGAGGTAGGAATTACTCGCAGCTTGCAGGTGTTCAATGCGCTGGTCGATTTGGCTCGTGCGGAGGCCGGGCTTGCCTACGAGTCGATGGAAGTTCTGGATCTTGGCACTCTGGCAACCGACCTCGCTGAATTGTTCGAGCCCTTGGCGGAGGAGCGAGGGCAAAAATTGGAGCGTCGTATCAGACCCGTGATGGTGACGGGACATCGGCAGATTCTGTCTCAGGCCGTTGGCAATCTGCTTGAGAATGCCATCAAGTATTCCCCGGCCGGTGCAGTGCTCAGCGTGGCGGTCGAGACGACGGAAGACGGCACGCCTGAAATTGTGGTTCAGGATCGCGGCCCTGGTATTCCCATGAATGCACGCGAGCAGGCGGTACGGCCGTTCGTTCGATTGGAGGGGGCGTCGGGTGAATTCGGTAGCGGCTTAGGTCTGGCGATTGCGGCTGCCGTTGCGCGCTTGCACCGCGGTAAGTTGGTGCTCGAGAGCGCCGACCCTGGACTGCGAGTGAGATTGCGTTTCGGTCACGCCTGATCTTTGGGCCACCACATCCGAATTATCAGTCCTTGCTCGTAGCCTGAGCGGTTCTGCGCTTCGATGCGCCCGCCATGGGCGGCCAGAACCCGAGCCGCGATGGCAAGACCCAAACCCGTGCCGCCGCTGGTGCGGCCACGGTCGCGTTCGACTCGATAAAACGGCTCAAAAATCTGCGCAAGCTGATTCTCCGGAATCCCCGGGCCTGCGTCGCAAACGGCCAGACAGACCTCGTGCGCCTTTTGCTCCAGTGTGATCGAGACTGGGCTTGCTTCTTTCGTGTAGCGGATGGCATTGCGAACGACATTTTCGATCGCAGCGGATGTCCATTGGGTATCGAGAGACAGCATGCAGGGTGTTTCACCGATTTCCCATTCGAGTCGACATCCCTTTTCTTTGGCTTCGAAGTTGGCGTCCGTCGCGATACGTTCAAGTAGATGACGAAGATCGACAAGTTC
>JBDKJA010000024.1:0-33915 GCA_039796795.1 Pseudomonadota bacterium | reverse complement strand
TATCATCAGGCTTTCCTGAATACGCTGGATTCGCGAGGTCGTCATGGGAATCGGAATGCGCGAACTGATCATCATCTTGTTGGTGGTCCTGTTGGTGTTCGGAGCCAAGAAGTTGCGCACCATCGGTTCAGACTTGGGCGCAGCGGTACGCGGCTTCAAGAAAGGCATGGATGAAGGCGATGCGGCCGAGAGCTTGAAGCAGATCAAGCAAGAGACGGCCGACGCTGATTTTGCCGAGACGGCTAAGGCGGCGCCTGCCGCGAACGATCAGAAGCCCGCCGACCGGAACGGCTGAGGCTGCCCGCCGACTGCGGGCCGGACTTTTATATGTTCGAAGTCGGTTTCAGCGAACTGCTGCTGATCATGGGGCTCGCGCTGCTGGTGCTCGGCCCCGAAAAACTCCCCAAGGTCGTCGGCGAAATCGGTCGCTGGATGGGGCGAGCCCGCGCCATGGCGAGACAATTCCGAGAACAACTCGAAATCGAGGCGCAGGAAACGGCGCGTCGCCAAAATCAGCCGCCTGCTTCAACCCAGACCTCGAGCGCGACATCCGCGAACAACGAACCTGAGGCCACACCCTCGGCGACATCGAACGAGAGCGCAGCACCCGCAGCACCCGTTGATGCGACGCCGAGTGATTCCCCGGTTCCGACTCCGTCGGCCGTCGAAGACTACGTCAATCGCCACCCGGATGATCCGCCGCGCGGATGAGCGATAACTCGGAACAACTGGCCGAAGGCACGCTGATTTCGCACCTCCTCGAGTTGCGTGATCGGCTGTTGCGCGCTTTTATCGCCGTGATCGTGGCCTTCATCCCGCTGGCGTTCTTCGCCAACGAAGTCTTCACTTTCGTCGCGACACCACTGATCGCGCAGTTACCCAAAGATTCGTCGCTGATCGCGACGAGCGTTATCTCGCCCTTCATGACGCCATTCAAGCTCGCCTTCTTCGTCGGGCTGTTTGTCGCAATGCCGTACGTGCTCTATCAAATTTGGGCTTTCGTCGCACCGGGACTCTACAAACACGAGAAGCGCTTTGCTTTGCCGTTGCTCGTCTCGTCGATCGTGCTCTTTTATTGCGGTATCGCATTCGCGTATTTCGTCGTCTTCCCGGTGATGTTCGAATTCTTTGCGAATACCACGCCTGCGGGCGTGCGCATGATGACCGACATCACGAGCTACATGGATTTCGTGCTGACGATGTTTCTGTGTTTCGGTTTAGCCTTCGAAGTGCCAGTGGTCGTAGTACTGCTCGTACTCACCGGCCTCGTTAAAGTTGAGAAGCTTGCCGAAATACGTGGTTACGTCTTGATCGGCATTTTCGTGATCGCGGCGCTGTTGACACCGCCGGATGCCATTTCGCAAACCATCATGGCTGTCCCGATGTATCTCCTTTACGAAGGGGGCATCGTGATGGCGCGGTTGATGAATCGCATGCGCAAAAAAGACTCGGGGGAAACTGTATGAATAATTCGAACGAAAAAACTTTTCTCGGACACCCGCGGGGTCTTGCCACCCTGTTCATGACCGAATTCTTCGAACGCTTCACCTACTACGGGATGCGCGCTCTGCTCGTGTTGTTCCTGGTAGCCGCAACCAGTGATGCGAACCCCGGCTTCGGCATGGATCGCGAAACGGCCGGCGCGATTTACGGCCTCTATACGGGCGCCGTGTTTCTGTTTTCGCTACCTGGCGGCTGGATCGCCGATCGACTCATCGGCCAAAGACGTGCTGTGTATTACGGCGGTTTGTTCATCGCCGCCGGTAACTTCCTGCTCGCCATTCCGGCAGGCCCAGCCGTGTTCTACTTGGGGCTCGCCACCATTGTGATCGGCGTTGGGCTACTCAAGCCCAACATCTCGGCCATCGTCGGCGCGCTCTACGAGGGACAACCGGGAGCGCGACGCGATGCCGGCTTCTCGATTTTCTACATGGGCATCAATCTCGGTGCGCTGCTCGCGCCGTTCATCGCAGGCACGATCGGTGAATCTTGGAATTGGCGCGCCGGCTTCTTCTGCGCAGGCGCTGCGATGCTCATCGGCGTGTTGCAATACCGCATGACCGAGCACTATCTCGGCCAGGCAGGCTTGCCGCCGCAAGACGTCAGCGATGCCGAGCGCAAGAGCGGTTGGACGCGTCTCGGCTTGGGTGGTGCCCTCGTCATCGCGCTGTCGGTATTGCTCTATACCGGTGTCATCCCCGTCACGATCACAGGGCTTGCACAAGCTTTCGCCACCGGCATGGTCGCTCTGGGTTTCCTTTTCTTTGCTTGGGTACTGGTACTCGGCGGACTCGATGGCGACGAAAAGAAGCGCGTGCTGATGATCGCCGTGTTCTTCTTGTGTGCCGCGCTGTTCTGGGCCGGCTTCGAACAGGCAGCCACCACTTTCAATCTCTTCGCACAGGATTACACCGACCGATCATGGCTTGGCCATCTCTTTGCGGATGGCGAGCACCCGGCGGCGTGGTATCAATCCGCTAATCCCATTTTCGTCGTGATCTTTGCGCCATTCTTCGCTTGGTTGTGGGTTGCACTCGGTAAACGCAATCTCGATCCGTCCTCACCGGCGAAGTTCGGTCTCGCCTTGCTGCTGCTCGGCTTCGGCTTTCTCGTGATGATGTGGGCCGCACAACTCGTCGTGTCCTCGGGCGGACAAGTCGCACCGACTTGGCTGCTGTTGACCTACATGCTGCACACCTTCGGCGAGTTGTGTCTCTCGCCGGTCGGCCTCTCGAATGTCACCAAGCTCTCGCCGAAGCGCTATCAAGGTCAGATGATGGGCACTTGGTTCCTAGGCGCTGCGGTCGGCAACGCGCTTGCCGGTCTCATCGGCGGTCACGTCGGTAGCGGTGACGCCGCTGCCATGCCGTCGCAGTTCTTGCAGATGTGCTTCATTGCGGGCGGCGCGGGTCTACTGCTGATCGTCACGTCACCCTGGCTGAAGAAACTCACGGGCGAAGCCAAGTGAGCAAGCCCGTGGAGACGACGCTGCCGCCGCAGTTGACACTGCGAGCGGTCGGACTCGCGATCGTCCTCGCGATGATTCTTGCTGCCGCGAACACCTATCTGGGGTTATTTGCGGGCATGACGATCGCTTCGGCGATTCCGGCAGCGGTCGTTTCCATGGCGGTACTACGCCTCTTAGGTGGTGGCGGCATCCTCGAGAACAACATCGTACAAACCGGCGCCTCTGCCGGATCATCGATCGCGTCCGGCGTCATCTTCACCATTCCCGCGCTTGTCATCCTCGGCTTCTGGCAAGACTTTCGCTACAGCTGGGTACTCGCCATCGCTGGTCTCGGCGGCCTGCTCGGCGTCTTGTTCTCCGTGCCGTTGCGGCGCGCGCTCATCGTCGATCAAAAATTGGCGTTTCCCGAAGGCCAAGCTGCCGCCGAGGTATTGAAGGCGGGAGAAAATCCCTCGCAAGGCATACGCATCTTGGGTGTCGGTGCGCTCGGTGGCGCCTTTGCCAAACTCGCTGCCGGCAGCGGTTTACGTTTGATTCCCGACACCGCAGCTAGCGCCGGCTTCGCAGGCAACTATCTCGCGTTCTTCGGGACGAATCTCTCGCCCGCACTGTTGAGCGTCGGCTACATCGTCGGTTTAAACGTTGGCATCGTCGTGCTCGCCGGTGCGATGCTGTCTTGGAACATCGCCATTCCCTACTACGTCGCTAACGTATTGCCGCATCAAGCTGAACTCGCCCAAGCAGCGGCCGGTCTCAATGCAGAGGATCTCGCGGGCTTTATTTGGTCAAAGCAGATTCGCTATCTCGGTGTCGGCGCGATGCTGGTCGGGGGTATCTGGGCGCTCGTCTCGTTGCGCCATTCTTTGTTATCGGGCGTGCGCAGTGGTCTGGCGGCAGCCCGCGCCAGTGCTGCTGGCCAAGTGATCGCTCACACCGAACAAGATTTACCGATGAAATCGGTGCTACTTGGCATCCTGCTGTTTACGCTGCCGCTGTGGGCGCTCTACCAAGCGATCGTAGGGTCACTCGCCGTCAGTCTGCCGATGACGATCATCATGATCATCACTGGCTTTTTGTTTTGCTCGGTGTCTGCCTACATGGCAGGTCTCGTTGGCTCATCCAACAATCCGGTCTCTGGCATCACCATCGCCACCATCCTGTTCTCGGCCGTGGTGCTGTTGGTGTTGATGGGCAAAGATAACGAGGCTGGTCCCGTCGCAGCCATCATGATCGGTGCCGTCGTCTGCTGTGCTGCCTGCATCGCCGGCGACAATCTGCAGGATCTCAAGTGCGGTTATATCGTCGGTGCCACGCCGTGGCGGCAGCAGGTGATGCTTGGCATTGGCGCAGCCAGCAGTGCGCTCGTCATGGCTCCCGTACTGAATTTGCTCGCCCAGGCCTACGGGATTGGTGTTCCTAGCGAGTCACATCCGAACCCGTTGCTTGCTCCGCAAGCGACGTTGATGGCCTCAGTGTCGAAAGGCCTCTTCGGCGGACAGTTACCGTGGGACATGATCGCGGTCGGCGCGGTCATCGGTGTGGCGATCATCGTGCTCGACGAAGTGCTGAAGGCGCGCGGTTCATCGTTCCGCACGCCGGTGCTCGCGGTCGCCGTCGGCATTTATCTCCCACTCGAACTCATGACGCCTATTTTCTTGGGTGGTCTACTCGCGTGGATAGCCGAGCGTCGTTTGCGTCGCCAAGGACTCGACGCGGCCGAGATCGAGCGGCGTCATCGCAAAGGCTTGTTGTTTGCCGCCGGTATGATCACGGGTGAAGCCCTGATGGGTATTGCCATCGCAGTGCCGATCGTCACTTCGGGTTCGGCGGATGTTCTAGCGCTGCCATCCTTGTGGCATTTCGGTGAGTGGCTCGGACTCGTGGTACTCGCGATCCTGGCAGGCTTACTCTTCAAGACGGCGATGACAGCGGATCCGTCAACGAAATCGTGACGGGCTCGCGTCGCGCGACGATCGTCACCTGTTTCGCGATCGTCTATCTCGTCTGGGGATCCACGTACCTCGTCACCAAGATCGGCGTGACGACGCTACCGCCGTTCCTTTTCGGCGCGGTGCGATTCATCGTCAGTGGCATCTTGCTCGGATGGGTAGCTGTTTGGTTCCAACGCCGACGCGGACTCTCGGTGCCGCGACTGACACCCAAAGAATGGCGTGCGGTGCTGATCGCAGGCTTGTTATCGGTGGCAGTCTCAAATGGAGGTGCGATTTGGGGACTGCAATACGTGCCATCCAATCAAGCAGCATTGCTGAACGTCTCTTCGGCATTTTGGATTCCTTTGATCGGCTTGTTTGGTGCTCGCGCGCATGCCATTGCGCCTCGCGTCGCGATCGGGCTTGCGGTCGGTTTTGGTGGAACGGTGCTCGTCGCTTGGCCAGGCCCCGATCCGTTGCCGGGCAGCACGGGTCCTTACGGTTACTGGCCAACCATCGCCATCGTCATCGGTTGCATAGGCTGGTCCGCCGGGACGATTTATCTGCGTAACGCCCTCACGTCTCTTGATCTAATGAGCTTCACCGCACTGCAGATGTTTTGCGGTGGTTTGATGCTGCTGATTCCGGCGATTCTGCACGGCGATCTCGCGCGATGGACTTGGGATGCGGGCGGTCTCGCGGCGCTCGCCTATATGACTATCGTCAGCTCATGCATCGCTTACACCGCGTATGCATGGTTATCCGTCAACGTCTCACCCGCGCAAGTCGGCACGTTCGGCTTCGTCAATCCCGTCGTGGCCACCTTGCTCGGCTGGTGGGTTCTCGATGAAATTCTGACCGGATCTCAGATCATTGGAACCATCGTACTACTGCTCGGCATGGCGCTCATGAACTGGCCACGGAAGCCGGACAACGTGACACCAATGGCTCGATCCGGGGACCCCTGAGATCGAGTTGCGGCAGCAGTCGTCGTTCGTTCGACGGAAAATCGATCACGGCTTCGAGCAACTCCCCATCGGCGTTGCGAATATTGGTGAGCCCTTCATAGCGCATCAACACTTGATCGGCTTGTCGATACGAGACCTCGATATAGGGCGTGAACCATGCCAACACGCCCGAGAGATTCAAGCGAATGACGCTCGCGGTACTTCCCTCAATGGTCACTTCGCGATGTTTGCGAATCTTGAAGTTGTAAGTGTCCAGTTGCGAGGGGACCAGAAACGGAAAACTCACCGTTTTGCCCGCTTCAAGTTCGCGCCAGTTCAAGCGTACGAAATCGTCGAAACCCGCATCGATGACGAGATTGGGTCGTAGAGCTAACGTGGCCTCGCGCCGTGGCGCCGTGGCGTTCAACTGCGAATAAGCGCGCAAGCCCTGGGCCGTTCGACGGACGCCTTCGGCATATCCGGAGCGCGCATCGATCATGTTGAAATCGGGTGTGTGTCGCTGGCTCTGGTAACTTAGCTCTTTGCGCGCAAAGACGGGCCCGCCGAACCCACATCGATACAGCACGATGCGGTTCTCTGCTGCCGTACCCGCCTCACGCACGTAGTGCGATTCGATGTAGAGAAGACGACCCGATTCTTTGGTTCGTGCATAGCCCGTCTTGACGATCTCACGCGCCGCTTGCGCAGGTATCGCCATCACGAACACCGCAGTGCACACGAGTGACGCCGTCAGTCTGAAAAATCCGTTCATCGTCGATTCAGCCTCTCCAGACCACGGGGACCAATAAACCAAGAGCCGACCCAGCTGGTCAGCCCAACGACGATGGCCGCCCATAACGCCGGCCAGAATCCGAGCAGATCAAACCCCGGGATGAGATACGCAACCAAGGAGAGCATGCCGGCGTTGACGACTAGCAAAAACAAGCCGAGTGTCACGACACTGATGGGCAAGGTCAGCACGATGGCGATGGGTCGTACGAATGCGTTCACGATGCCCAGTAGCAACGCCGACAGCAGCAAAGTCGCTGCATCGTCTATGACGACGCCGTCGACCCACTCGGCCGCCAGCCAGAGCCCGAAGGCGGCAATCACGGCGCGCAATACAAAACCAGTCATCGACTCAAGCCTCCTCGGCAAGATTGTGCCACCGCGCTATGCTCTACGTACGGTCTTCCGACCGTCGTATCGCTAGGGGGTTCCATCATGACGACTGATTACGCTGCCGTTCATCTGATCACGCTGCTCGCGCTGTTCGAGTATTTCATTTTCATGATGGCCGTCGGTCGCGCACGATACCAATACGGTGTCAAAGCACCGGCGACGAGCGGTAACGAGGATTTCGAACGGGTGTATCGCGTTCAGATGAATACGCTCGAGATGCTCGCCCTCTTCATCCCGGCACTGTGGACCTTCGCCATATTCGTGAGCGAAGCCTGGGCCGTGTTGCTGGGCGCGATCTTCATTATCGGACGCGCGCTCTACTTCAAAGGCTACGTCGCGGCTGCCAACAAACGTAGTCTCGGCTTCAGCCTCTCGATGTTTCCAACACTTGCGCTCTTGATCGGCGGTCTCTACGGCACGATCCGCGTACTAGTCGGCTAAGTTGCGGCGGCGTCGCAGCGCCAAGATCGCCACTGGAATCAACGACCCTCCGATAATGGCGAGGGTGACGAGCCCGAAGTTATCGCGCACAAGCGGAATGTTGCCGAAGAGGTAACCACCGCCCAAAAAGACGACGACCCACAGGCAGGCGCCGAGCACGTTGTAGGTTTGAAACCGTGAGTACGACATGCGAGCCACACCGGAGACAAACGGTGCGAAGGTGCGCAAGATCGGCAAGAAGCGCGACAGCATCACGGTCTTGCCGCCGTGTTTGACGAAAAACGCTTCGGTTTGACGAAGGTATTCGACCTTCAGAAAACGATAGCGCCCACTGAATGCCGGTGGGCCTAGCCACTTCCCGATCGCGTAGTTACAGGTGTTTCCCAAGATCGCCGCGACGATCAACAAGATCGCGACGATGCCGATATCGAGCGTGCCGCTGGTATCGATGGCAACCAAAGTACCCACCGCAAACAGCAGCGAATCCCCCGGGAGCCAAGGCGTCACGACGAGCCCTGTTTCCGCAAACACGATGACGAACAGGATGGCGTAGAGCCAAACGCCGTAAGCTTGCATCAATTCGACGAGGTGCTCATCCAAATTCAAAATGAAGTCCACTATGAACTGCAACATCTCGATCATCGGCGTTCCTTGCCTCGAGTGGTGGGTGGCTCACGCAAGCTGCGCAAAGCCAGTTTGACTTCGGTATCGTCTCGCGCCGCGATCGGCGTCATGTCTGCACCTGGCAGCAGCACGTCGGGTTCGATACCCGTTTCGTCGATGGAAATACCAGCCGGTGTCACATAACGCGAAGTCGTGAGTTTCAACGCGCGACCGTCGGCTAGCGGCAAGACACTTTGAACGACACCCTTACCGTAGGTTCGACGGCCAACGAGCCGCGCGCGACCATTATCTTTGAGAGCGCCTGCCAAAATTTCGGCTGCTGATGCCGAAGCGCCGTTGATTAAAAGCACCAGCGGAACGCCCTCGAGCAATTGGCCGCGCGTGGCATCCATCCGAAAGTTCGCCTCGGCCGTTCGGCCAGTCGCGGAGACGATATTGCCTGTATCGAGCAGTGTATCGGCCACTTCGACGGCCGCCTCCAAAACGCCACCGGGATTATGTCTCACATCGAGTACGACACCGCGTAAGCGACCTGTCGCGGTCAGTTCACGCAATACCTTCTCAAAATCTTTGCGCGTCGTTTCACTGAACGAAGCGATGCGCACATAGCCGAAGCCCGGTTCGAGTAACTCGCCACTAACGCTGTGCACTTCAACTTTGGCGCGCTCGAGCGCCACGCTGACGAGCTCGGCGCTTTCGGCACGACGCAACGTCAAGCGAACCAGTGAGCCGGGTGGTCCGCGCATCTGCTCGAGTGCCGCGTTGACGTTACCGCCAACAGGCTCGTTATCGATTTGCAGAATGACGTCTCCACCGCGAATACCCGCTCGCGCGGCGGGTGAATCTGCCAGAGAGCGAACGACTTTGATGCCTTCGCCCTCAGCCGATACTTCGATGCCAATGCCGGGATAGCTGCCCGCAGCACCGCGGCGCAGCTCTTCGTACTCACGTCGATCGAGATAGGCAGAGTATGGATCGAGACCGCCGACCATACCGCGCATCGCCTGCTCAAGCAGGCGATCGGGTGTCACCTCATCGACATACTCTCGTTGCACCTGCGCGATGATTTCCGCTATTCGCCGGGATTCGCTCGCGGGCAGTTCGCGTTGGGTCACCGGCGAGCCGATGATCGATTTCTTTGGGGCAGCTGGAAGATCGACGATTTCTTCGGGCGACCTCAGCAAAAACGCCGTCACGGCGGCACCCGCCACCAAGCCGGCAGCCGCAGCCAACCAGACGAAACGATGAAGCGGCGCGATACTCACGGCTGGCGAGTGCTGAACCACGGCGCCGGATCAACGGGGCGCGCCGCTTGGCGAATCTCGAAATACAACTGCGGCGCAGGGCGCCCGCCGGTGTCACCGACGGCTGCGATCGTATCGCCTGCCACGACGGTATCGCCCACTTGGCGATAGAGCTGCTCATTGTGCCCGTAGAGACTGAGGAACCCGCCGCCGTGATCGACGATCACGAGTAGCCCTAAGCCTGCGAGCCAATCCGCATACACCACTCGGCCGCGATACACCGCTCGTACCGGCGCACCTCGCTCGGCACCGATCAGCACACCCTCCCACTTCATCGAGCCAGCACGCTGCTGACCAAAGCGAGAAACGATTTTCCCAGCGACCGGCCATGCCAGCTTCCCACGCATACGAGCGAAGGGGCTCTTGTTGTCGCTCGGGAAACTGGGTGTCGTGCGTCGAAGCTGTTGCAGTAACTTTTGAAGAGCCGCTTGCTCACGCTGCAGACGCTGCAAAGTGGCCGCACGCTCCTTGGCTTCAACGTTCAATTGCGCCAAAACCGCGCCGCGCTCCTGACGAGCCTTGTCGAGCTTGGCAACTTCACCGGACTGTTCGCGCTCCAGACGGGCGATTCGCTCTTTCTCGGTTTCGAGATCGCGCTCAAGCGCCGCAATTTCGGCAACTTTGGTCTCGATCGCAGCGAGTTGGTCCGCTCGAGCGCGCCCGAAGTAGGCGTAGTACGACACGAGGCGACCCGCCTGAGCAGGATCTTGCTGATTCAGTAGCATCTTGAGCGGGTCCTCGCGGCCGATCTGATGCGCGGCGCGCATCTGCGCCGCCAGCGACGCTCGCTCGCTGGCGAGCTCTGTCTCGCGTGCGCGCTTCTGCTCCCCCAACTCCCGCAGACGCTGTTCGCGAGTCTGCCGCTCACCTTTGAGACGGCCGAGCACGACTCGAGCTGCCGACGCAGACTGCTCCGCTGCCCGGAGACTTTTCGCCAGTCGATCCTTTTCCGCGGCATCCTTCGCGACTTGAGTACGGATGCGCTCGATCTGCGAGCGCAGTTGCCGCAGTTCCGCCTCCGTTTTGGTCGCATCCTGTGCAAACCCCGTCGGCACTGCCGCCAGCAAGGTAAAAAGCAACGAAAAACAAAGGGTTCGGCCGCGCATGCGGCGAAATTGTATAATCTCCCGCATGGAAAAGTTGCCGGAATACATCGCCAACCACCCGTGGTTGGTCGGGATGGCTGCGCTCGCCGCCCTGTTGGTGCTCATTTACGAGATTCGCATCCGGCGCGACTCCTTCGCGGCCATCTCGCCACAGGATCTGATCCGTTTACAGAACCAGGGAGCCTTGGTGCTCGACATCCGCAAGCCGGAGGACCATGCCGCCGGTCATATCGCCGGATCACGCCAGATGGATTCGCACGAGCTCGTCAAAGCCAGCGACAACTTGAAGAAGTACAAGGAAAAACCCGTGGTGGTCTACTGCTACTCCGGTAGCACCGGCGCATCGGCTGCGCGCGTGTTGAACGGCCAAGGTTTCACCCAAGTCTTCAATCTGCGTGGCGGTATCAGTGGCTGGCAATCGGAAAACCTGCCGATCTCCCGCGAGAAGAGCAAGGCTTGATGGCGAAGGTCGTCATGTACGCCACAGGCTGGTGCCCATATTGCGAACGGGCTCGGGCATTGCTCGCACGGAAAGGCGTTTCTTTCGAAGAAATCGACATTGATGCCGCGCCGTCGCGTCGTGACGAAATGATGGCGCGCAGCGGTCGCCGTACGGTCCCACAAATTTTCATTGGCGACGTCCATGTCGGCGGCTGCGACGACTTGTACGCCCTCGACGGGCGTGGCGGTCTCGACCCGTTGCTCGCCTGAGCGTCGCCTCCGTTTCTACAAACAACACTTGAACTCATCGTCTTCCACAGAGGCTCATCGACATGGCTGATCCGAATCCGACTGCAGATGGCGTTGCCGGCACCGAAGCCGACCCGAACGCTCCCGAGTTTTCGCTGCAAAGCGTCTATCTCAAAGATTGTTCTTTCGAAGCGCCGAAGGGCCCGCGCGTGGAAGGACAGTGGAATCCGAATATCAATCTCGAGCTCGATACGGCCACTGAAATCCTCTCGCCGGATCTGCGCGAGATCGTGCTGCGTATCAGCGTCACCGCCAAAAACGGCGATGCCACGGCATTCCTAGTTGAAGTGCAGCAAGGCGGTATCTTCGCCGTGCGTAATCTCGGTGAAGAAGATTATCGTCGTGCAGTCGCCAGCATCGGGCCGAACGTACTTTTCCCTTATGCGCGCGCGCAGATCGCCAATCTGGTGACTCAAGGGGGCTTTCCGCAGCTGTTGCTGCCACCCGTGAACTTCGAACTGCTGTACGCGCGCTCACGCGCTGAGGCAGCCGAAGCCCAAGTTCAAGCCGCCCAGCAACCGCTGAACAGCTGAAGACGATGACGGCCACGGGCACACCGCTGGCCGTACTGGGCGCTGGATCCTGGGGCACGGCCCTAGCGATCCAGTTCGCCCGCGCCGGCCACGAAACGCGCCTCTGGGCACGTGATGCGTCGCATTTGCAGGCGATGGCACGAGATCGTCGCAACGCTCGATATCTACCCGAAGCGCTCTTTCCAGATCAATTACACGTAGTCGATACGCTAGCAGCAGCGATCGACGGAGCCCAAGACATTCTCGTTGCTGTGCCAAGCCACGCGCTGCGAGCGTTGCTCAAAGAATTAGCCCCCATCTTGCCGCCGGATGCGCGTCTGGCGTGGGCAACCAAAGGCTTCGAACTCGAGACGGGTCTGTTGCCACATCAAGTTGCGCGGCAGGAACTCGGCTCGCAACGGGCTTTTGCGGTGCTATCAGGACCCACCTTCGCCCGCGAAGTCGGTGCTGGCTTGCCGACAGCCATGACAATTGCTGCAACCGAAGAATCCTTTGCCATTTCACTGGCACAAAGTCTCTCGTCCGCTAATTTTCGCGCCTACACCTCAACCGATATCGTGGGTGTAGAAGTCGGTGGCGCCACCAAGAACGTATTGGCGGTCGGCGCTGGTCTCGCTGACGGTCTTGGGTTTGGTGCGAATACGCGTGTGGCGCTCATCACGCGCGGCTTGGTCGAAATGACGCGCCTCGGTGTCGCGCTCGGCGCGCAAAAAGAAACCTTCATGGGTCTCGCTGGCCTCGGCGATCTCGTGCTGACCTGCACCGACGACCAATCGCGCAACCGTCGTTTCGGTTTGCTGCTGGCCGCTGGTCGCAGCGTCGAAGCCGCCTTGTCCGAGATTGGCCAAGTCGTGGAGGGATATCTCGCCGCCCGTGCCGTGCGACTGGTCGCACAACGGCACGGTGTCGACATGCCCATCTGCGACAGCATCTATCGAACGCTCTACGAAGCGTTGCCACCGCGTGAAGTCGTAAAGAGTCTGATGTCGCGACCGATCAAAGCAGAGTTTGACTAGAAGGGTTTGCAAAGTCGTTTTGTCGCCAAGCTTCATAGAGCACGAGCGCGACGGAATTCGACAAATTGAGGCTGCGATTACCCTCGCACATCGGAATACTGGCGATCGCGTGAGCACCAAACTCGGATTTCAGTTCCTCCAGAACCGCTGTCGGTAAACCGCGCCGTTCGGAACCGAAGAGCATCACATCACCGGGGCGCCAATCGATCTCGTCGTATCGGCCCGATCCGCCCGTCTCGATGGCGAACCAGCGCCTCGCGCCGTTTTGCGTCAAAGCGGCACGACACGCCGCGAAGTGCTCGTGAAGGTGTACGGCTGCCATCCAACGGTAATCGAGACCTGCGCGTCGCACCGATCGACGATCAAGATCGAAGCCGATCGGCTTGATCAAATGCAGGTGTGCGCCTGTGTTGGCGCAAAGCCGAATCACGTTGCCGGTGTTGGGTGGTATCTCCGGCTCGAACAACACGATATGGAACATGCGCGCATGGTAACGCCCTCACCCTATAATCGGCGTATGTCCAGCTCCGTTGCCGCCAGCCCAGCCGCCTCGCTGCGCTACCGTTTTCTCGGTCTCGACTTCGCCTCACCCATCGTGCTGCTCTCAGGCTGCGTGGGTTTCGGCGAGGAATACACCCGCATCGAGGGTTTTTCGAACACCGACTGTGGCGGCGTCGTTCTCAAGGGCACGACCCTAGAGCCACGCTTGGGCAATCGACCACATCGCGTCTACGAAACTCCGATGGGGATGCTGAACGCGATCGGGCTCCAGAACCCAGGCACCGACCATGTCGTCAGCCATATTCTGCCGACACTCGATTTCAGCGAAACACGATTCATCGCCAACGTATCCGGTTCGACCATCGAAGAATACGCCGAGGTGACACGTCGTTTCGACGACTCTCCGATCGATGCGATCGAGATCAACATTTCCTGCCCCAACGTCAAAGAAGGCGGTGTGGCTTTCGGGAACTACCCTGAGATGTCAGCCCGCGTGGTCGCAGCCTGTAGGGCAGTAACCCGCAAACCCATCATCACCAAGCTGTCGCCCAATCAGACGGATATCAAAGAAAATGCTCGGCTCTGTATCGAGGCCGGTAGCGATGGATTGTCGGTGATCAATACCATCATGGGTATGGCGATCGATGCAAAAACTCGAAAACCCATCATCGGCAACGTTCAAGGCGGACTATCAGGCCCCGCTATCAAACCGATCGCACTACTCAAAGTGCATCAGGTATATGACGTGGCTCGCAAGCACCAGGTGCCGATCATCGGCCAAGGCGGCATCACCTCGGCGACGGATGCCATCGAATTTATCATCGCGGGCGCGAGTGCCGTAGGCGTCGGCACCTCGCTCTTCTACGATCCGATGAGTTGCAAGAAAATCAACGCGGGCATTGCGGATTATTTACAAGCCAACGGCTATTCGAACGTCACGGAGCTTGTGGGCTCGTTGCAGATTTGACGTAGACCCTCTGCGTCGGATACGCGAACTCGATGCCATTGGCGGCAAAGTCCGCGTGAATGCGTTTATTCACCGCATCGACGATCTTCAAAAATTTGAAACGCGCATCGGCCGGATCCGGTACGAAATACACGATTTCGAACTCCAGCGCCGAAGCGCCAAACTGACGAAACAGGCAGTACTCAAAGCGCGTTCCCGGTACGCCCGCGATGGCGGCCTCGACGAGGTTCGGTACCTGACGTAATTTTTCCGGCGTGGTTTCGTAGGCGATGCCGAGTACGAACAAGGAGCGCCGCTCTGGCATTCGGCCCATGTTGCGGATACGAGATTTGAGGATGTCGGCATTCGACATCACGATCTGCTCGCCCGATAGGCTGCGCAAGCGCGTGCTCTTAACCCCGATTTTCTCGACCGTACCGTCGATGTCGTCTATGCGCAGCCAATCACCCACCTCGAATGGTTTGTCGAGCATGATCGACAGTGACGCCAACAAATCGCCGAGAATGGTCTGAACAGCGAGCGCGATCGCGATACCACCGACACCGAGGCCGGCAACAAGCGCAGTGATGTTAACGCCCAGGTTATCGAGCGCAAGCAAGACCGCGACGGCAAAGATCACCACTCGCGCAACGAAGAGGCCAATATCGAGCGCCGCATTTTCGGATACGCCGCCCGCGCGCTCGGCAGCTTGGCGCTTACGTTGTTCGACGAAGAAACTCGCCGCCGCAACGCCCCATAAGGCTGCTTGGAACCAGCCCGCGAAAACGATGACACTGAGGGAAATTCGATCGAGCCGCGGTGGCAACTCGAGAAAGCGCATCGCGAAATAGAGAGCGACGACGAACAGAAACACGCTGCGCGTGCGCTTGATCAACAACAACACGAGCTCGATCGAGGCGGCCTCGGTCAAGCCGCGCAGCTTGCGCGCGCGCGACAACAGAAAAAGTCGCAGGAACGGCAGCACCGTAAACGTGACGGCAAATGCCAAGGCCGCTAAAGCCCATTGGGACAACGGGTTGCCGTAGAAAACCTGATTCAGCCAGTCCATCGTCCAACCTGCCATCGATTATGCCGCTGCGTCGTCTGAACCCTCCGCAGCATACTCTTCCATGGCCAGTTCTTTAAGTTTGCGTGTCAACGTATTGCGACCCCAACCGAGTAGCTTGGCGGCCTCTTGTCGATGACCACTCGTGTGACGTAACGCCACTCGAATCAGTGTTCGCTCGAATTCAGGCAAGGCAGTATCGAGTAGCGGTGCGGCATCACGGCGCAGTGACTCGGCTTCGGCCCAGGCTGCCAACACCTGTGGCCAACCCTCAGCGTCAGCCACCGCGCTCGCACCGCGAATTTCGGTTGGTAGATCCTCAAGACGAATCTCGCCACCGGGCGCTAGGACCGTCAACCGACGACAGAGATTCACCAGTTCGCGAACGTTACCTGGCCACGCATAGGCTTCGAGCGCCGCACGTGCATCAGCGGCAATCCGCTTGCGCTCCACGCCCAGTTCAGTCGCAGCCACGCCCAAATAATGTTCGAGCAGATCCGCTACGTCCTCGCGTCGCGCACGCAAGGGCGGCAGTTCCATGCGAATGACGTTCAGACGATGAAACAAGTCTTCGCGGAAAAGACCGCGCGAGACCCGATCTTCGAGATTTTGATGCGTTGCTGCGATCACACGCACATCGACACGAATCGGCGACTGACCGCCTACCCGATAGAACTCACCCTCAGCGAGAACCCGTAGCAAGCGAGTCTGCAAACCGGTCGGCATATCACCGATCTCATCGAGAAACAGCGTGCCGCCATCGGCTTGTTCGAAGCGACCGCGACGCAAAGCATCGGCGCCCGTGAAAGCGCCTTTTTCGTGACCGAACAATTCGGATTCCAGCAGCTCGGAAGGAATCGCCGAGGTGTTGAGTGCGATGAAAGGCTTGCCGGCGCGCGGGCTATGCTCGTGCAAAGCGCGCGCGACGAGTTCTTTGCCGGTGCCCGACTCGCCGGTGATCAATACGCTGACAGCCGAACGTGATAATCGACCGATGGCACGAAAAACCTGCTGCATCGCCGGTGCCTTACCCAACAACTCGGGCATCGGCGTGTCGTCACTGCGGCCCGACACAGGCTTGGCGGCGCTCTCTGCCGCGCGACGCACGAGCTCGACCACTTGATCGATATCGAACGGCTTCGGCAGATACTCAAACGCGCCACTCTCGTACGCTGAGACGGCGTTATCGAGATCCGCATGCGCCGTCATCACGATGATGGGTAACTGCGGACGCGTCTCGTGCAGACGACGCACCAAATCGAGACCGGATAATCCCGGCATGCGGATATCGGTCAAAAGAACATCCGGTGCATCCCCACGCAAAGCTTCGAGTGCCGGCTCTGCCGCCTCGAAGACTCGCGGGGTCATACCGCCGCTTTTGAGCGCCCGCTCGAGTACCCAACGGATGGAGGCATCGTCATCGACCAACCAAACGCGCAGCGCAGAGCTCATGGCGATGTCTCCAACGGTAACAATATGCGAAACACCGTACGGCCCGGTTCACTTTCGAATTCGATGACGCCGCCGTTTCGATTCACGAGTTCCTGCGAGACAGCGAGACCCAGCCCAGTGCCGTTTGGCCGAGCGGTTACGAGCGGGAAGAACAGGCTGCTTCGAATGGCATCGGGGACGCCTGGGCCGTCGTCTAACACCTCGATACGCGCAGCCAAACGATGCCGCACGAGTCCGATATGAATGTGCGAAACCGCTCGTGTCCGCAAAATGACGCGGCCACGACTACCGACCGCCTGCAACGCGTTACGACTCAAATTGAGTAGTGCTTGAACCATCTGGTTTCGATCAAAGCGTCCTTCCGGAACGCTTGGATCGTAGTCACGCTCGATGATCACGCCGTCGCCGGCCTCCGCTGCGATCAAACGAAATACGTGCTCACACACCTCATGAATATTGAGCAGCTCCTTCTGTGAAGGGCGCGCCGAATGGGTCATCGTGTCGACGAGCGCTGTTAAGCGATCGGCCTCGGCGATGATGACATCGGTGTACTCGCGCAGTGCCGGATCCGGCAGCTGCCGAGCCAACAACTGCGCGGCGCCACGCAAACCGCCGAGCGGATTTTTGACCTCGTGCGCCAATTGGCGTGTCATCATTCGGCTGCTCTCGAGACGCGCACGGAGTTCGTTGTCACGGTTGAGTCGTGTGCGCGGTACTGCGTCGATCATCTCGAGCAACAAGCGACGTTGCCCGCTCGCTGTATCGATACGCGTAATACTCAGATCGACGACTTGTGGTTCGCGCGGTGTCCCTGCAGGTCGCAATGACAATTCGAATTCGCTGAAGGCTTCGCCGTGCTCCAATGCCCGGATCAGCAAGCCCTGCAAGCCGTTGGTGTCGGCAAAGAGTTCGGTGAACAACTTGCCCCGCGCCTGATTGAGCCCGATCGCCATGAAGCCTTGAGCAGCCATGTTGGCGTGCAAGACGTGGAGACCGGCGTCGAGAAGAACGACGCCGGTCGCCAACGCATCGAGCAGTTCGGCGGAATCGTGATGCGCAGCGAACGACTCGAAGAGACGTTCAGCGGCCATAGGCTCTGCTGCGCATCACGCAATCATCCTCAGCAGCTGTAGTACAGATCGAGCTCGACCGGATGCGTGCTCATCCGGAAGCGAGTGACTTCCTGCATCTTGAGGTTGATGTAAGCGTCGATCACATCGTTGGTGAAGACACCGCCACGGGTGAGGAACTCGCGATCCTTGTCGAGATGTTCGAGCGCCATGTCGAGCGAGTGACACACGGTGGGAATGTGCTTGGCCTCTTCCGGCTCGAGATCGTAGAGATCTTTGTCGGCCGGATCGCCAGGATGAATCTTGTTCTGGATACCATCGAGACCCGCCATCATCATCGCAGCGAAAGCGAAGTACGGGTTGGCAGACGAGTCGGGGAAGCGCACTTCAATACGACGCGCCTTCGGGTTCGCAACGAACGGAATACGAATCGACGCCGAACGGTTACGTGCCGAGTAGGCCAGCATGACCGGCGCTTCGAAGCCTGGAACCAGTCGCTTGTAGCTATTGGTGCCCGCGTTGGTGAAGGCATTCAGCGCCTTGGCGTGCTTGATGATGCCGCCGATGTAGTACAGCGCGAGCTCGGAGAGACCGCCGTATTTGTCACCCGCGAACAAAGCCTTGCCGTCTTTCTGCAACGACTGGTGCACGTGCATACCAGAACCGTTGTCGCCGACGAGCGGCTTGGGCATGAACGTTGCGGTCTTACCGTAGGCATGCGCCACGTTGTGCACGGCGTACTTCAAAATCTGAACTTCATCGGCCTTCTTCACAAGACCGCCAGGACCGATGCCGATTTCGCATTGACCACCGGTCGCCACTTCGTGGTGATGTACTTCGACGGTCAGGCCAAGCTCTTCGCAGGCATTACACATCGAGTTGCGAATATTTTGATAGGCATCGACGGGGGGAACCGGGAAGTAACCGCCTTTCACGCCGGGGCGGTGCCCCATGTTGCCTTCCGGATAAGCCGTGTTGCTGTTCCAAGCGCCCTGCACCGAATCGATGGCGTAAGACGAGGTGTGCATTTCATTGGTCCAACGCACACTGTCGAAAATGAAGAATTCGTTCTCCGGACCAAAGGTCGCGCCATCGGCAATGCCGGTGCTCTTCAAATAGGCTTCGGCACGCTTGCCGATCGAACGCGGATCACGCTCGTAGCCCTGCATGGTGGCGGGCTCGATGACGTCGCAACGAATGTTGACGGTCGCGTCTTCAAAGAAAGGATCGAGAACGACGGTCCCAGCGTCCGGCATCAGGATCATGTCGGATTCGTTGATGCCCTTCCAACCGGCGATCGACGAGCCGTCGAACATCTTGCCGTCACGGAACAGACCTTCGTCGACGGCCTTCGCCGGAATGGTGACGTGTTGCTCCTTGCCACGGGTATCGGTGAAGCGCAGATCGGCCCACTTCACTTCCTTATCCTTGATCATCTGAATGACGTCACTGGCGGTGGTCATAGTCGCTCCGTACAAATATCGGGAATGGGAAACTTAACGCCCAATCTTGATGCAGAAAACGTGCCTGCGGCCTATTCTGCTGCACAGTCAAAGGCTTAGTTCGATCAATCGATCTTGAGCGCGCCCGAAAACGCACTAGATTGGCGCATCATAAACTAAACGCTGGAGGGCTATACTTGCGAGCCATCACCGGCGCTGCTAACGACCCGTTTCATGCCTCGCACTTTTCAAGAACTGATTTTTGCCCTGCAGCAGTACTGGTCAGACCAGGGCTGCGTCATCCTGCAACCGTACGACATGGAGATGGGGGCGGGCACCTTCCACACGGCGACCTTCCTGCGTTCGATTGGCCCGGAACCTTGGAGCGCAGCCTACGTGCAGCCCTCGCGCAGACCGACCGATGGTCGTTATGGCGACAATCCTTTTCGTTTGCAGCGGTACTACCAGTTTCAAGTGGTACTGAAGCCCTCTCCGCTCGACATCCTCGACAAATATGTCGGCTCATTGAAGATGTTGGGTTTCGATCCGCTCACCCACGATATTCGCTTCGTCGAAGATAACTGGGAATCACCGACGCTCGGTGCATGGGGCCTCGGTTGGGAAGTGTGGCTGAACGGCATGGAAGTCACGCAGTTCACCTACTTCCAACAAGTCGGTGGCATCGATTGTCGTCCGGTCACCGGCGAAATCACCTACGGACTCGAGCGCCTTGCGATGTATCTGCAAGGCGTCGACAGCGTTTTCGACATCGTGTGGACCGATGGTCCGCGCGGCAAAGTGACCTACCGCGACGTCTATCACCAGAACGAAGTCGAACAATCGGCTTATAACTTCGAGCATGCCGATACGACCTCGTTGTTCCGTCATTTCGACGAACATGAAGCCGCTTGTCAGCGCCTGCTAGAAGCAAAGCTCGCGCTGCCGGCTTATGAGCAAGTACTCAAGGCCTCCCACACGTTCAATTTATTGGACGCGCGACGTGCAATCTCCGTCACTGAACGTCAGAGATTCATCTTGCGAGTCCGCACTCTCGCACGTGGTGTCGCGCAGGCCTATTACGAGAGCCGTGAAGCTCTCGGTTTCCCGATGGGCGCTGTTAGCGCGGAGGGTTCACGATGAACACCCGCGATTTTCTCTTCGAGCTCGGCACGGAAGAGCTGCCACCGGTCGCGTTACCCGATCTCGAGCGCGCACTAACCGAGGGGGTTCGCAACGGGTTGGCTGCGGCGGGCCTGCCGCACGGAGAGGTCATCTCCTATGCCGCGCCACGACGACTCGCCATCCTCGTGCGAGATCTCGCGGAGCAACAACCCGAACAATTGCTCAAGCGCCGCGGTCCGCCGGCATCAGCAGCCTTCGACAAAGCGGGCCAACCGACGCGCGCAGCCACAGCATTCGCCGAATCTTGCGGTATCGATATCGCTTCGTTGGGCAGAGTCACCGAAGGCAAGGGCGAGTTTCTCTACTTCGAGGGTAGTAAACCGGGCGCTCCGACGAATTCTTTGCTGACCGCCATCGTTCAAGCGGCTCTCGATGCATTACCGATCCCGAAACGCATGCGTTGGGGTGCGAGCCAAGCCGAGTTCGTGCGACCCGTGCACTGGGTGGTGTTGCGCTTCGGTGATGAAGTACTCGATGCCACACTGCTCGATACCCGATCTGGTAGCACCACTCGCGGTCATCGATTTCATGCACCGGGTGAGTTGTCATTACCGACGCCTGCCGATTACGCCAAAGTGCTACGCGAGTCCGGTCATGTCATCGCGCATTTTGGTGAACGTCGCGAACGGATCCGCGAGCAAGTCGAATCGGCTGCGGCACGTCTTGGCGGTCGCGCCGTATTCGACGATGCATTGCTCGATGAAGTGACCGCACTCGTCGAGTGGCCGGTGCCGGTCGAAGGTCGCTTTGATGACGACTTTCTCGAGTTGCCTCGCGAGGTGCTGATCTCGACGCTGCAAGAGCACCAGCGCTACTTCCCCGTAGAAGATGCTGCGGGCAAGCTGACGCCTTGGTTCATTACCATCAGCAATATCGATAGTCGCGATCCGTCTCGGGTGCGCGAAGGCAACGAACGCGTCGTTCGACCACGTTTGTCCGATGCCGCGTTCTTTCAACGACAAGATCGTCGCGCTCCCTTACGTCACTGGCGCGAGGGTTTGGACCGCGTCACCTTCCAAGCCAAGCTCGGTTCGATCGGCGATAAAGTTCGTCGTATCGCGAGTCTGGCGAGCGAGATCGCTCCGCTCGTCGGTGGCCAATCAGCCCTAGCCATGCAAGCGGCCGAACTTTGTAAATGCGATCTGCTCTCTGCGATGGTGGGCGAGTTCCCCGAACTGCAAGGGATCACCGGCGCCAACTATGCCGCTGCCGATGGCGAACCCGCCGAAGTGGCCAGTGCCATCCGCGAACATTATCTACCGCGTGGCGCGGGCGACGAATTGCCCTCGACGCCGAGCGGTATCGCCGTCGCGTTAGCGGACAAACTCGACACACTCGCCGGCATCTTCAGCATCGGTCAAAAGCCGAGCGGTACCAAAGATCCTTTTGCTCTGCGGCGCGCCGCCATCGGGGTGCTGCGAATTTTGCTCGAGCGTCGACTCGACCTCGATCTCGCCGATCTGGTCACACGTGCCGTTGCGCTGCAGCCAGTCAGCACGCCTGAGACTCAAAGCGAAGTGCTCGGCTTCATGATGGATCGCCTGCGCGCGATCCAACTCGAAGCAGGTCACGGCAGCGAAGCATTCGATGCCGTGCAAGCCACAGGCGCGACGAAGCCGGGCGATATCCAGTCGCGCCTGGAGGCCCTGCGCCGATTCCGCGAACTACCCGAGGCGGAGAGTCTGGCGGCTGCCAACAAGCGCATTGCCAATATTCTCAAAAAGACAGAAACCGGCTCGCTCTCGATGAGCATCGATACTGCTCTGCTGCGCGAACCTGCTGAACGTGATTTGGCTGCGGCTCTCGATGCGATTGCGGCCCCCGTCGATCGGCATCTACGCAGCGCCGAATACGATGCTGCGCTGACCGCGCTGGCAGGTTTGCGGCCGACGATCGATGCGTTCTTCAACGATGTGATGGTGAATGATCCGGATGCGGCCTTGCGTGCCAATCGGCTCGCCCTCGTGAACCGCGTCAGGACGCTGTTCTCCGGCGTCGCCGACTTGTCGCGTTTGCCGGGATGATCGCGCTCCGCTCTCTCGTATTCACTCTCTTCATGTTCGCGTGGACGTTGCTCTACGCCGTGATCTTCGTCATCGCTGCGCCGTTCGTGCCGTTGCAACGACGTTTCGACTTCGTTCGATGGTACGGGCAACGCATGCTCGACGGGCTACGTTTGATTTGTGGCTTGCGCTTTGAAGTCAGTGGCATCGAAAACATTCCGAACGGTCCTCACATCGCGTATTGGAAGCATTCTTCGGCTTGGGAGACTTTCGCGCAGTTTTTGCTCGGTCCACCCAAGGTGATCGTGCTCAAGCGCGAGCTGATGTACATCCCTTTCTTTGGTTGGGGGCTCGCGTTATTGCGCTCCATCCCGGTAGATCGCGGCGCGGGTGCTTCGGCCGTCAATCAAGTCGTACAACGCGGCACCGACAGACTGCGTGAAGGCTTGTCGATTTTGATCTTCCCGGAGGGCACGCGGGTCGCCGCCGGTGAAACGCGTCGCTATGGCGTCAGCGGCGCTCTCTTGGCGAGTCGCAGTGGCTACCCGATCGTGCCGGTGGCGCACGATGCCGGGTACTACTGGGCCCGTCGTGGTCTATTAAAAAAACCAGGAACGATTCGGGTCATCATCGGCGCGCCGATCGTCACCGAAGGCCGCGATCCGCGCGAAATCAACGATGAAGCGCAGCGTTGGATCGAAGAGACGCTGCAGCAACTGCCCTCGTCGAAGCTCTCGAGAGGAGACTGATTCGATGCGTCGTAGGCAATTCGTAGGCCACCTCATCTCTCTCGGTGTGGCGGCCGCGATCGCGCACAACCTCGAGCGTGCGCACGCCGATACTTTCAAAATCGTCACTGACGTCGATCCGACAGAGCTGTCGATTGCCGCGCTACAGAATCTCTATGCGAAAGGTTTCAGCAGTGAAGCCTTCGTAGCGGCGTATCTCAAGCGCATTCAGAGAGACGATGTTCTCTACCGTTCGGTCATCGCTGTCAATCCGAACGCGATCGAAACTGCGCGTGGACTGGATCTTGAGCGGCGCGCAGGTCGCAGCCGCGGCGCTCTACACGGCGTGCCAATTCTGCTCAAAGACAATATCGAGTCGCTCGATCCGATGCCAACGACGGCTGGCTCGCTTGCTCTTGCGCGCTCACAAGCCACTCGTGATGCGGACCTCGTTGCGCGATTGCGCGCTGCAGGCGCGGTGATCCTCGGAAAAACCAACTTGAGCGAGTGGGCGAATTTCCGTTCCACTCGCTCAATGAGTGGGTGGAGTGCCGTCGGCGGACAAACCGGCAACGCCTACGATCCTAAACGTAACCCCTCGGGCTCGAGCTCGGGTTCGGCAACCGCAGCGGCGCGCAGTTTCTGCGCGGTCGCCATCGGCACGGAAACGGATGGCTCGATTTTATCGCCGGCCGCGCTTAATGGGATCGTAGGGTTTAAACCGACTCAAACGCGAGTCAGTGGTCGTGGTGTGATTCCACTATCGCCACGCCAAGATGTGGCCGGACCGATGGGACGTCATGTCGCCGATGTCGCAACGGTCGCAGGCGTTTTGTTCGAAACTTCGTTCGAAATCGCACCGATTTTAGCGGCTCGTGCCGATTCGCTCAAAAATAAACGCATCGGTTGGTGGCCAGGCTCACCGAACCTGCGTCCCGATGTGCTCGCGCAAGTCAGTCGTGCTCGCGATCTGATGGTCGAGAATGGTGCCGAAGTAGTTGAGCTCAGCTTGCCGACAGGTCTGCAGCAATTCGGCGCAGCGGAGTTTCTCGCCTTACTGTACGAATTCAAACACGCCATCAACGCCTATTTAGGAGATCTTGCACCAGCGCGTCGCGAGGCACAGTCACTCGAGGGATTGATTGAGTTCAATCGGCGCGAGGCTGCGCGCGAGATGCCATTTTTTGGACAAGAGATATTCGAACAATCGGTTGCTTGCGGCCCCTTGACCGAGCCTCGCTATCTCGAAGCCGTGCAATCACTGCAGCAGTCGGTCGATACCCTAGGGCTCGCCGCGTTATTCGAACAGTCGAGGCTCGATTTGATCATGGGCCCTGGCGGCGGTCCTGCTGAACTCATTGACCCGATTTGGGGTAATCGACGCGATACCGGGGGTTCGTCGCTCGGATCGGCGGCGGCCGTTGCCGGCTACCCAAGTCTGACCTTACCGATGGGGCTCGTTCGCGATATGCCAATCGGTATGACACTGGTCGCTCGTCGAGACGACGACGCGTCTCTATTGCAAATGGCGGCGGCGATCGAAGCGGCTACGAACCTCCGGATTCCGCCTGAAAAAAATCCGAGGGCGCGCTAGGATCATCCCTGACGAGCTCAACAGGAGTTTTGATATGTCGATCAAAGTAATGGTGGCCGATGCTGCGCATCTGCACGTGTATTCGATGGCCAAGGCTCGAGCCAAACTCGAGAAAATCGCGACATTCGCTAACCCGTTTGCGATCAAGCACGAACGTGATGCTGGCGCCGATAAGCCGGGCCGCGGTCTCTCTCGCGCGGCAGGTCGCCGAACAGCGCTCGAAGGTCGAACCACCCTCAAACAACAGGCGGCAGATCAATTTGCGCGGATGGTGGCAAAAACGGCTTCCGCCGCCTTGCGTGATGCCGAAACGACGGGTCTCGTGCTCGTCATGGCACCGCGCTTCATGGCCATGGTCGATGAGCATCTGCCCAAGACGGCCGCCAAAAAAATTACGGCTCGCATCAAACGCGATCTGGTCGACGTGCCGCGACTCGATTTGCAACGACGCGTCAACGCGAGTCTGATGCCGTAAGTTCCTGCACGCGCGGCATGGATGGAGCTGCGCCAAGACGAGAGACTGCAATGGAGGCGGCTCGGCTTGCTCGTCGAGCCGCCTCAGGCAGTACCTGACCCAACGCGATGCCGGCGGCCAAAACGCCCGTGAAACAATCGCCGGCGCCGGTCGTATCCACCACTGTCGTCGGCGTGGCTGGAATCGCTTGTTCGGTCGAATGCGTGAAAAGCCACGCGCCTGTGGCACCTAGAGTGACGATCAACGCTTGCTGCGGTCGCTGCAACAACCGAGGTGCAAGTCGACGAACCTGAGCTTCGCTCAAGTCACCCTTTTGGCCTACGTAGTAACCCAGTTCCGTTTCATTCATGACAATGATGTCGGCTAACGGTAGCAGTCGATCGCTACCCTCAACTGCGGGTGCAGTGTTGAGTACCCGGCAGCCTCCGACGCGGCTCGCTGCGTCGAAGAAAGCCTCGATCGTCTCGATGGGCGTTTCGAGCTGAGCGAGATACACGATCGCTTCCGGTAGATCGCGCACGACATCAGCCGCGCTCAAACTCGCGTTCGCACCACTGTGCACGATGATGCTGTTTTCACCCGAGGCGGCGAGCGTGACTTGCGCTAGACCCGTCGTCGCACCCACACGCATCTGAACGCGCGTCGTATCGACGTTTTCGACACGCAATAGATCTGTCAAAGAATGGCCGTGGGCATCATCACCGACCGCGCCGATCATCGCGGTGGGAACGCCCATTCGAGCGCAAGCAATCGCTTGATTGAGCCCCTTGCCACCCGCCGAGTGTTGGTAGCCTAGGCCCATCACGGTTTCGCCGGGCAGAGGCAGCCTTTCGACCTGCGCGAGCAGGTCCATATTCAAACTACCGCAGACGACGACGTCGCTCATTTCAGCAGCGTCGGAGTGGAGTCGGCCTCGAGTAATCCAACCTCACCATAGACGGTGAGCTTTTCGCGGGTATCGGCGATATCCATATTGCGCAACGTGAGTTGGCCGATGCGATCTTCTGGGCTAAACATCGCTTCGCCTTTTTCCATGGTGAGTCGTTCGGGGTGATACGTCAGATGAGGGCCGCGCGTATCGACGATCGAATAATCGTTACCGCGTCGCAGCTCCAAGGTGACCTCACCCGTAATAGCGGCGGCGACCCACCGTTGTGCGCTCTCGCGCAACATCAGACATTGCGGATCGAACCAGCGACCTTGGTATAGCAATCGTCCAATGCGGCGCCCGTTTTGACGATATTGCTCGATGGTGTCTTCGTTGTGGATCGCTGTGACCAGACGTTCGTAGGCGATGAACAGCAGCGCCATACCCGGCGCTTCGTAGATCCCGCGGCTTTTCGCCTCGATGATACGATTTTCGATTTGGTCGCTCATGCCAAGACCGTGGCGACCGCCGATGCGATTGGCTTCTTCGAAGAGCGAGAGCGAATCACCGAAACGTTGGCCGTTCAGCGTCACCGGCTTGCCCTGTTCGAAACCGATGGTGCAACGCTCGCGCGGGATCGCTACCTCGTCGCGCCAGAATGCGACGCCCATGATGGGCTGCACGATATCGATACCGCGATCTAGGAATTCGAGATCCTTCGCTTCGTGTGTCGCACCAAGAAGATTCGAGTCGGTGGAGTAGGCTTTCTCTGCGCTCAAGCGATAGTCGAGCCCTGCAGTTTGCAGATAGGCCGACATTTCGGCGCGTCCACCAAGCTCATCGATGAAACGCCGATCGAGCCATGGCTTGTAAATCCGCAATTGGGGATTCGCAAGCAAGCCGTAGCGATAAAAGCGCTCGATATCGTTACCTTTGTGAGTGCTGCCATCACCCCAGATGTGAACATCGTCTTCGCGCATCGCGAGTACGAGGGCGGTGCCGGTCACGGCACGACCTAGCGGCGTGGTGTTGAAGTAAGTGTTACCGGCTGTGGAGATATGAAACGCACCGCACTGAATCGCGGCGATACCCTCATTGACGAGTTGATGGCGACAGTCGATGAGTCGCGCATGGACTGCGCCGAGCTCCATCGCCTTGCGAGGAATCGATTCGTAGTCGGTCTCGTCCGGCTGACCGAGATGAGCGGTGTAGGCGCAAGGCAGTGCGCCTCGTGCGCGCATCCAGTGAACCGCAGCACTCGTGTCGAGGCCGCCGGAGAAGGCGATGCCGACTCGTTCACCGATCGGCAGAGATTGCAGGATGGTGGTACTCACGCCCGCATCTTACCGGGGTTAACATGTATCTGAGGAGGCAAGGATGCTAAAGCACTGGCGAGAATTGTTCGGCGCCGTTCAAGCCGCGACCAGCGGGTCGGCAGCACAGAACGAGCATCGGTTGCAGCTTGCGACAGCGGTGCTGCTGATCGAGGTCATGCAATCGGACTCGGGCGCTAGCGAGATCGAAGTCGCCACGGTCGAGCGCTTATTGCAGGCGCGCTTCGATCTGGCCACCGACGAAGTCACTCAATTGATGTCGCTCGCGCGCTCGCGGCAAGAAGCGGCGCACGATCTGCACGCGTTTACCTCGCAATTGCATGCGGCTTTCGATGCGACAGAAAAACAGCGAATTCTGGAGATGTTTTGGCAGGTGGCTTACGCCGACGGTAAGCTCGATGACCATGAGCACCACCTGATGCGCAAGCTCGGTGATTTGCTGCACGTGGGTCACGCCGCTTTCATCGGCACCAAGCTACGAGCGGCCGCTGCACAGGATGCGCGCGGCAAGCCCAACGACTGACGAAAAGATCAGACGTCTAGGTTCGCAACCGACAACGCGTTCTTTTCGATGAACTCGCGACGCGGTTCGACTTCATCACCCATCAGCGTCGTGAAAACCTCGTCGGCGGCCACCGCGTCTTCGATGCGCACTTGCATCAGACGACGAGTCTCTGGGTTGATGGTCGTCTCCCAAAGCTGATCGGGATTCATCTCACCGAGACCCTTGTAACGCTGGATCGTTTGGCCACGCTTGGCGTGTTCGAACAACCAATCGATGGCTTGCTTGAACGAGCCGATCTCGTGACGAGATTCGCCACGTTTGACGTAGGCACCCTCTTCGATCAGACCCGCGAGCGTGCGGGACAAGTCGGCGATACGCTGATATTCGGGCGAATCGAAAAAGTCGCGCGTCAAGTGTCGATCGAAACGACTGCCGTGTTCGTCTTTGGTCACATGCAGACGAGCGATACCAGCGCCTTCCGCTGCCGGCTGCAAGTCGATTTGGTATCGGGCAGCGCCATCGGCGATCTGGTTCAAACGAGCGAGCAACTGAGTAGTCCAAGCACTCAGTGCCGCTGCATCGTCGAAGGTGGAACGAGTGATCACCGGAACGTAGAGCAACTGGCCGAGCAAGCGCTCGTCGTAGCGACGAGCCCAACGACTGATGATGCCCTGCACTTCTACGTACTGTCGTGCCAGCGTTTCGAGTCCAGGGCCGCGCAGCGGCGGAGCTGCCGGATTGACGAACAGTTCAGCCTCATCGAGCGCCGCGTTGAGCAGCATGGCGTTCAATTCGACTTCATCTTTGACGTACATCTCTTGCTTGCCGCGCTTGACTTTGTACAGCGGCGGTTGAGCGATGTAGATGTGCCCGCGTTCGATCAACAGCGGCAATTGACGATAGAAGAACGTAAGCAGCAAGGTGCGGATGTGGCTACCGTCGACATCCGCGTCGGTCATGATGACGATGCGGTGATAACGCAATTTTTCGATGTCGAATTCATCGCGGCCAATGCCGCAACCGAGCGCGGTGATCAGCGTGCCCACTTCGGCAGACGACAGCATCTTGTCGAATCGCGCTTTCTCGACGTTCAAAATCTTGCCCTTCAACGGCAAGATCGCTTGAGTGCGACGATCACGACCTTGCTTGGCAGAACCACCGGCCGAGTCACCCTCGACGATGAACAGTTCCGAGAGCGCAGGATCTTTTTCCTGGCAGTCGGCGAGCTTGCCGGGCAAGCCTGCGATATCGAGTGCGCCCTTGCGACGTGTGAGCTCGCGCGCCTTACGCGCTGCTTCACGTGCGCGCGCCGCGTCGATAATTTTGCTGGCGATGGCTTTAGCTTCTTGCGGTTTCTCGAGCAAGAACTCCGAAAACTTCGCTGCCATCGCCGTTTCGACGACGCCCTTCACTTCCGAAGACACCAATTTGTCTTTGGTCTGTGAGGAGAATTTCGGATCCGGCAACTTCACCGACAAAATGGCGGTCAGACCTTCACGCGCATCGTCACCGGTGGTCGGTACTTTTTCGCGCTTAGCGATACCTTCTTTTTCGATGTAATCGTTAAGCGTGCGCGTCAACGCCGCACGAAAACCCGCGAGATGGGTGCCGCCGTCTTTTTGGGGAATGTTGTTCGTGTAGCAGAACATGGACTCTTGATATGAGTCGTTCCACTGCATCGCCACTTCCACGCCGATCGGGCCTTCTTGCGTGCGGAAATGAAATACTTGTTCGTGGATCTGCGTCTTCGAACGATTCAGATGTTTGACGAACGCTTGCAAGCCGCCTTCGTGCTGAAACACATCGCTCTTCTCGTCGCGCTCATCGATCAACTCGATGCAAACACCAGAGTTAAGAAACGACAGTTCGCGCAGGCGCTTGGCGAGGATGTCGTAGTCGAAAGAAATATTCGTGAAGATCGAGGCGCTCGGCTTGAAACGAACGCTGGTACCCGTGCGATCGGTCGTACCCACTTCTGCGAGCGGCGCAACAGGCTCGCCTAGGCGATATTCCTGTTTGTGCAGTTTGCCGCCGCGATGAATCGTCAAATGCAATACATCGGACAGGGCGTTGACGACCGACACACCGACGCCGTGCAGACCGCCCGAAACTTTGTAGGAGCTGTCGTCGAACTTACCGCCGGCGTGCAACACGGTCATGATGACTTCGGCAGCGGAACGGCCTTCTTCGGCGTGAATATCGACCGGAATGCCGCGGCCGTTATCTTCGACCGTGACCGACTCATCGGCATGAATCGTGACCACAACGCGGTCACAATGACCCGCCAAAGCCTCGTCGATCGAGTTGTCGACGACCTCGAAAACCATGTGGTGTAGACCGGTGCCATCATCGGTATCACCGATGTACATGCCGGGTCGTTTTCGAACGGCGTCAAGACCCTTTAAGACCTTGATTTTACTGGAATCGTAGACGTCGGCTGCGGTCATGGAATTGCCCGGTTAACGGATGCGAAATCATACCTGAAATACCCTTCCCTGTTCCACGTGAAACAGGGTTTCGGGCTCACCGAATAGTCGAAAATCCTTCTCGAGTGCGGTCACGACAATTTGGGTCTCGAGTTGGCGAACTCGGCTAATGAAACGCTCTAAACGACTGTGATCGAGTTCTGCTGAAGGGTCGTCCAAAAGCACGGTGGGTCTCAGATCGTGCTCCTTTTTGAGAAATTCGAGTTGGCAGAGACTTAGGGTCACTGCTGCCAACTTTTGCTGTCCTCGAGATAACACCTCGCGCGCTGCACGCCCCTTCACTCGAACACTCACGTCAGCACGATGAGGACCCATAGTCGTCGTTCGGCGATCTCGATCTCGGCTCAGGTGCGCCGCCAGCGAGTCGGCTAAGCTCGCACTCCGATCCCAGCCCGGTAGAAAGCTTAGCGATACCTCGAGCCCTACCAACTCCTCCACCATCTGCGACCAGTACGGCAGCAAGGAGGTCAGTACCCGTTCGCGAGCGGCCGTCAGGATCTCACCTTCCCTTGCTAACTCGTCATCCCAAACCGAAATCGGCCCAGACCCCGATTTGAGTACGGCGTTGCGCTGCAGCAAGGCCCGTTGATACCGACTCCAGGCGGGTGCGAAACCAGGTTCCACGTGGAACACCGCCCAGTCCAACCATCGGCGGCGGCGGGTTGCGCTGTCTTCGATGAGCTTGTGCGCGTCCGGATCGATAATCTGGGTGGGAAAGGCCAGTGGAAGCTCAGACAGACTGCGGATGTTTTGTCCGTTCAAACGTCCCGTCGTGCCGGCACGCTGATCACCCCCTTTACGAACCTCCACACCCAGTTGGTGTGTGCCTAAGGGATGGGAAACACGTCCCACGACACGACTGAGCCCTTGGCTATGTCGGATGAGACGCTCATTCAGACGAGTGCGAAAGGAACGGCCGCGACCGAGCAGGTAGATCGCTTCGAGAATGGACGTCTTGCCGGCACCATTGGCACCGTAAATCAAGGTGGTCCCGGAACCGAAGGCCAACTCGGCGTTTTCGATACAGCGGAGATCTTGGACGGTCAGCTCCGCCAGAGCCATCAGCGATCAGAGCCTCATGGGCATGACGACATACTTGGCGCCGTCGGCTTCCGCAGCAGTGATCAAACAACTGCTGTTGGCGTCGGTCAGAGCAAAATTGACGTGTTCAGTATCGATTGCGGATAGCGCTTCGAGCAAATAGGTCACATTGAACCCGATCTCGATCTCTTCGCCGCTGTAACCCACCTCAAGTTGATCTTCCGCTTCTTCTTGCTCCGGGTTGTGAGCTTGAAGGGTCAACAAGTTCGGTTTGATGTTGAGACGAATCCCGCGGTACTTTTCGTTCGACAAAATCGCCGTACGTTGCAGACTTTGGCGCAAAACTCCGCGATCTGCGTCGATCACACGATTTGCGTTGCTGGGAATGACGCGACCATATTCAGGGAAACGACCATCAATTAACTTCGAAGTGAAGCGAATGTCGCCGATCTGGCAGCGAACGTGGTTCGTTCCGATCGAAAACTCAACTTCTCCCTCCTCGCCCAACATGCGTTGCAACTCAAGCACGCCCTTTCTCGGCAGGATGACCTGCTGCTTGCCCGTCACGCGCTCTGTCAGGGTGGTTTCGCACAGCGCCAAGCGGTGACCGTCGGTAGCGACCGCGCGCAGTTTCCCGCCTTCGGACTCGAGCAGCATGCCGTTCAGGTAATAACGCACGTCTTGTTGCGCCATCGAGAAGTGGGTTTTGTCGATCAGGCGACGAAAAGCAGCCTGGGGCAACTTCAGCACCTGCTGCGGGTTAATTTCATCGATCACCGGGAACTCGGCTGACGGCAAGGTCGACAGCGTGAATCGACTGCGACCGGCTCGAACGACGACTCGATCTGCTTCGCTGGCGAGTGTCACCGACACGCCCTCGGGTAGCGATCTCAAGATATCGAGCAGTTTGCGCCCTGGCACCGTGATGTCGCCTGGGGCGCCCACGGTGATCGTCACTGAACTGACGAGCTCCACCTCTAAATCCGTACCCGTCACGCTGAGGCGGTTGTTGCGCGCGCTTGGAAAGCACCGGCATGGTCTGACGCCGTTCGACCACTCCGATCACGTTTTGGACCGGTCCGAGAATCTCTTCGCGAGTGGCTGTGACTTTCATATATAGGTTTTTAAGATTTAAGAATTCAGATAGTTACGATTATAGGCGCTGTGGATAAGCGAATAACCCCGATAAAACCAGAAAAATCAGTAAGTTGCAGACAATCTAGTTGTGTAAAGGAGCGCGCATATCCCACGAATTCCCTGTGCGTCGATTGTGAATGATTTTCGCCTTCGAAAACATCCACAACTTATGAACGTCAACCTGTCAGGGTTCTCAACAGGTTTGAATAATCTTCCGCGATGCGTTGTTCCGTTTCTCGCAGAGCTTTGATGCGACGGCAGGCGTGCAAGACGGTCGTGTGATCGCGGCCACCGAACGCATCGCCGATTTCGGGCAAGCTGTGCTGTGTGAGTTCCTTCGCAAGCGCCATGGCGATTTGCCTCGGTCTCGCGACCGATCGACTGCGGCGTTCCGATAGCAGATCAGAGACACGCACTTTGAAGTAATCGGCGACGGTCTTCTGGATGTTTTCAACCGTGATCAATCGCGCCTGCAACGAGAGCAAATCTTTGAGCGCCTCTTTGGCGAAATCGACGGTGATTGCCTGTCCGGTGAATCGCGCATTGGCGATGACGCGGCGCAAGGCACCCTCGAGCTCGCGAACATTCGACCGAATTCTCTTGGCAATGAACAGCGCGACCTCCTGCGAGATCGCAGCACCAGCGGCCTCTCCTTTGCTGATCAAAATAGCTGCGCAGGTTTCCAGTTCCGGTGGTTCGATCGCCACCGTCAAACCCCAACCGAAGCGCGATTTCAAACGCTCTTCGAGCCCATCCACTTCTTTCGGATATCGATCGCAAGTCAAAATAACTTGCTGCTGACCTTCGAGCAGCGCATTGAAGGTATGGAAGAATTCTTCTTGAGAGCGCTCTTTTCCAGCGAAAAACTGGATGTCATCGATCAACAACGCATCGAGTGATCGATACGCTGCTTTGAATTCGTTCATCTGATTGTGCTGCAGCGCTTTAACCATATCGCTGACGAAGCGTTCAGAATGAACGTACGCAATACGTGCATCCGGCTTGCGCGCCAGGATCGCGTGACCGACGGCGTGCATCAGATGGGTTTTACCAAGTCCGACGCCGCCATAAATAAATAACGGGTTGTAAGCCTTGCCAGGATTTTCACCTACCTGCTGCGCAGCGGCTTTCGCAAGCTGATTGCTTTTGCCGACGACGAAGGTGTCGAAAGTGGAATCGGGATTCAGTCGCGCGCCGACAATGAGACCAGCGGGTCTCGATGTCGGCAGTGTGGTCGCCGACGAACTCGGCGCCATCACCGGTTCAGTCTCGGGTTTGGCGCC
>JBDKJA010000023.1:0-20123 GCA_039796795.1 Pseudomonadota bacterium | reverse complement strand
ATCCGTCGAGGCTGGACGGATGAAGAGTTGCGTAAGCTCGCGGGCGAGAACGTGCTCAGAGCATGGGAGCAAGCCGAAAAGGTCGCCACGAAACTGCGCGCCAAACGCGAGCCGTCAACGTTGATGTTTGACAGCGCAGCGAACCTAATGCGCTAAAACTCAACGTGCTCACGTGAGCACGGCACGAACCGGTGTGTCTGACGTAGCTTCGAGCCAACGTCGCGCATAAGCTTCGGCATCGCCGACGGAAGCGCTTGGGGATATCAAATCCACCGCCTTGCGCAGCACCGCTTCGGATGACATCGGTTGAGTCGTCACGAACGAGTCCTGATCGGTATCCACCTGTAGCCGCGCGGCGCGGCGTGAAAACTCTGTCGTTTCAACGAGAATCAAATCACGCTCGATACGGCACGCGAGCGGGTCCTCCAAGGCTTCGATCGAATAGGCCGCAGGTGTGATGTCGAAGCCCGCCAGAACGCGCGAAACCGCATAACTCAGACTAAATTGCGCTTGGATCATCGAGCGCGGTGCTCGATTGCCGCAGTACTGCAGTGCCTCCGGATAGACGCTGAGCACCACTTTCTCAATACGCGCAGCAGAGCGACGCGCATCAGGATCGCGCTGCTGGTCACGCCACCGATGCGCTGCGGCGATGCCATAGTGTGCGTGGCGCACCGCCGCGTAGGGCTTCAGATAGCCGCTCTGCAGCAAAGGCATATCGAGGTTCGGCCACTGCCAAGACTCTTTCAAGCCCGCATCACCGGCGAGCTCAGCCGCGGCGATCGCTAAGGTATCACCGGCGGCGTTCACCCCAGCGGCAGCTGCTTCGGCAAACAGCAGTGCATCCTCCATGGCGCGAGCAACGTAGGTGTTGCGAGCCGTCATGCCAGCGGCGACTGGGCGATAGAGCGAAGTGGCGATCTGGGAAGCCGCAATACCGACAGCGGCGCCAGCACGTTCGGCGCTCAAACCCAAGAGATCAGCTGCTGCCGCCGTCGCACCGAGCGCCCCCCAGGTGCCATCGACGTGCAAGCCGCGTCGGATCCGCATCGTGATACCGGCGCGCGCGCCGATCTCGTAACCGATGAGCGTGGCGCGTAGCACCTCGCCGTAAGATTTATTGAGCGCAGCTCCAAGCGCCAGAGTGAGCGGTACGACGTGCAGACCGGGCCTGCCGTGTGCTCGCTCGTGCCCTTCACAAAATTCGAACCAGCATGCGGCCATCGCACCCACCGAAGCGGCTGCCGAAGGACTCAACGTCTGCTGTCCACCCGGAAAACGGATGGCTCCGGGCGACGAGACGGCACGCAACCGCTCGAAGGACGACACCTCCGGCGTGCGCAACCCCGCTACAGCGCAGGCCACGGTGTCGAGAACCAAGCATCGCAGAGCGCTGTCGACCGTTTGCAGGGTCGTTTGATCGATCTGCCACCAACGCTCGATATCGTCAAAGAAATTCATGATCGTCCCTCGATCAACTCGACCCACTCGCCCGCGGGCCCTACGAAAAATGCGACTCGACTACCCGAGTACATCGGATCGGGTGGCGTACCGACCGTCAAGGACACACCGCCTGATAACGCATCGATGCGATCGACCTCGAAGGTCACGAGCGAATTTCCTGGCGGCAGCTCCCCTTCGCTCCTCGCGCGACTGACGATACCCTCTTGAACGTAACCATTCATTTCGATGGCGTTAGCCGGCTCGCCCAAAGGCAGTAAAGTGATGGGATGCGTGCCATCGGGCGTGCCGCCCCAAGCACGTTGCACGACCTGCCCCCTCGAGGCACGGATCGGTCGCGCTTCCAGCGCAAAATTGCCAGCATAAAAATCTCGCGCCTGTTCGATGGAGGGCGCACCGAGCACGGTGATGAACAGACGTCCGCGGCGAACGGTCGGTGGCACGGGAGAAACACCACTGTTTGTCTCCTCCGTCAGATAATAGATCTCACCCGAACGCCCCTCGATTTGCATCGCACGAATGCTCGGATAAGCACCAAGTGCATGGGGCTCGCCGCGGACTCGAAAAAAACCAGACGTATCGCGCTGTAGCGTCAGATTGAGCTCATCCAGACCGGCCACACTGATCTCGAACGAATTCCAGCCGAAACTCCAGAACGCTCGATGTTCCGCAACGGGCGCTACCTCAACGAGCCGCAGTAGCACGTCGGGATACTCATCCGAACTCAGCGACACAGTCGGTCTGCCGGCCATCGATGGCGCCCCCCACAGCATGGCCAACTCCGCCGACACCGGTGCTCGATCGCGAACTCGATACTCGAGCAACGCGACTAACGACGCCGCGGTCGCCTCAAGACATGGCGTAGCCACGGTCGCTGCTCGTATCCGTCTCAGTTGCATGCCGGGCTCCGTCAATCAATTCAGTCGCGCCATGGTATCGTGACCGTGTTCCCGGTTGCCGGTCATCACGGAGTTTCGTGTCGGTGCGCAGCGTTGTTATGGCGTCTCTGGTGGCGCTGCTTTTGCTCGCTGGCTGCGATAGCAAGCTAGCGGATCGGCAGGCTAGCGCGCAAAATCATGACGACGTTATCCGTATCGCCTCGCGGCGACTACCGCCCGGCTTCGCCAACCCGGCGGCGCATACCGGTCAGCCCGCCGTCGATATTTGGCCCGCATTTTTCGACGCGCTCACGTATATCGACGCTAATGGCAACGTGATCCCTTGGCTTGCGACGCGCTGGACTCAAACGACGACGACTCGCTGGCGCTTCGAGCTGCGACGCGATGTTCGCTTTTCGAACGGTGAGCCGTTCGATGCCAACGCGGTCGAACTCGCCGTCAACGAGATTCTGCTCGGCTACGGCGCCCGTGACCTGGTTCGAACGAGCTTACTGCCGACGATCATCAGCGCAGAGGTCATCGATTCGTACACCATCGATATCGAGACCGCCAAACCCGATCCACTGCTGCCGAAGAGACTGTCGCAGTTCTACCCTTTACCGCCGCGCTATTTCAGGGAAGTAGGCCCAAAGACGTTCGCGCGCAAGCCGATCGGCACCGGCCCCTTCATCGTCGAGCGATGGGAAGCCGGGCGCGTACTGATGCGAGCGAATCCGCAGTCGTGGCGACCACCCGCCGTAGCCGGCCTCGATTTCATCGAGATACCCGAACCGATAGCCAGACGACAAGCGATCGAGTCAGGGCAGGTTCAGCTCGCGATGTATCTCGCCCCCGAGGATATCGCCGACCTCAAAGAAAAGCAGATCACTATTCGCCAAGCAGCGGAACCTCGTCTTCGCATGATGGTCTTCGTCGTACGCGAAGGCTCGCCCCTCCAGTCACGACAAGTTCGCCTTGCGATGAATCATGCGATCGACAAGGACGCTATCGTGAAATACCTACTCTCAGGCGCTGGCGTGGTCGCAACCCAGATGGGTGTCCGCGGCAGCGAGGGATTCGATCCGTCACTCAAGGCGATCGCTTATGACCCAGAGCGGGCTCGCGCGCTGCTGCGTGAGGCGGGCTACCCGAACGGCATCGACCTCGAGATGGATCTGCTGGTCGTCACCAACACGGATCGCGCGGTCTTCGAGGCCATTCTCGCCGATCTACGCGATGTCGGCGTCCGTATCACGGTGCACACCATGGAGTTCGAGCGATGGCGCGCGAAGCTGCTCGCGGGTGATTGGCAACACGATCTATTTTCGTTCACCGTCGCACTGGATCCCCTGCTCGACATCACCAAGGCATGGCAGTACCTCACCTGCGAACGAGATAACGCGCCCTTTTGCCAGCCGGAGGTCTCCGAGCTGATAGAAACGCGCGCTCGCACCTTCGATCAATCCGAGCGTGATCGCCTACTGCGTCTTGCCCACGAGAAAATGACCATCGATCCCCCCGTGATCTTGGTCCACGAGATGGAGCAAATCACGGCTTACCGCGATCTCGAGAACCTTCAAGTCGACAACCTCATGATCCGATGGGATCAACTACGCAAACGCTCGAGCTCATCGCATGACTGAGATGCTGCGTCATGCGCTAAGGATGCTGCTCAACCTGTCGCTGCTGTTGCTGGCGACTTTAACGCTCCTATTCTTCCTGGTTCGTTTGGCGGGCGATCCCGCCTTGATCCTGTCGGGCGAGTCCTCAGACCCGGCGGTGCTCGCGGAAATCCGCCGTAGCTTAGGCCTCGATCAACCGCTTTACCGTCAATATCTGATATTTCTTTGGCAAGCCGTGCAACTCGATCTCGGTACCTCATGGGTCAGCGGACAAGATGCTCTCGCGCTGGCGCTGGAGAGGCTCTGGCCGACCTTGACGCTCGCCTTGGCGGCCATCGTGCTGCATCTCGGCCTGTCGATTCCGCTGGGCGCTTTTCTGGGCGCGACTCGATCGAGCATCGGAGTGATCGGGAAGGTCTCCCGCTCACTGGATGGATTGATTCTTCTGGCACAGGGCATTCCGGGATATGTCGTTGCCTTGATGCTGATCCAATGGTTTGCCGTCCAGTGGCAGATCTTCCCCAGCACCGGCAGTGATGGCGTAGCCTCGCTCGTACTACCTGCTTTGACGATCACCGCCTTTCTTGCACCGAAACTGATACGCGTACTCGCGGTCAACGTCGGTGATGCGCTGCAAGATGACTATGCGGTCATGGCGCGCGCCCAAGGCGCAAGCGAGCCGACGGTCGTACTGCGTCACGCGCTACCGAATGCGCTTTTGGGCGCAACGGCCCTGATCGGCACCCAGATAGCCAACCTCGTCAATGGAATCATCATCACGGAGACGATATTCGGCTGGCCCGGGATGGGCCGTCTGCTACTCGACTCGGTCTTGTTGCTCGACTTTCCCGTCGTGCAATCGGTCGTTCTGGTGACGACAACACTCGTTTTCGCTGCAAACCAGGCGGCCGACTGGGCCATCCGTCGCATCGATCCGCGGATCCGATACTCATGAAGAAACTCCTCTTCCGAGCTTCTCTCCTTGTGATGTTGGTACTGATGGTCACCAGCATCGTCTCTCCGGACCTCTTGGAGCAGTGGGCAAGCGAGCGTGATCTCTCACGAAGACTACTTCCGCCTCTGACAGACGGCTATCTGCTCGGTACCGATGGCCTCGGTCGTGATGTCGCCTTGCGCTTGATCATCGGTGCGAAGCACACGGTCGGGATCGCCGCTCTCGCCACCCTGATCAGCGCCGCTATCGGCATCGGTCTCGGCTTGCTCTCTGCGCTGACATCGTCATGGATACGCCAAACCTTGGATCGAATTGTCGACCTCACCATCGCTTTCCCGTCTCTGGTTCTGGCCGTGACCTTGGTCGCCGTTCTCGGTCGAAGTTCCGTCACGTTGGCATTCGCGCTCGGCCTATTTAGCTGGCCGGTCTTTGCGCGTGTCACCGCGGCACAGACCCGCGGCATCGTCGCCCTGCCTTACGTTCAAACCGCAAGTTACTTCGGTGTCTCGCGGTGGCGCATCGCTTTCTCACACGTCATCCCCGTGATCGCCCCAACGATCGGCGTGCTGGTCGCTTTGCAATTTGCGACTCTGCTCATCTCCACAGCAGGCTTATCGTTTCTGGGCCTAGGTCCCGGCCTTGGAGTGCCAGAGTGGGGCAGCATGCTGGCCGAAGCACGCGCGGAGCTCAATCGTGCACCGTGGTTACTCATCGGACCAGGCGTTGCCATCGCGTGGACCGTCCTCATGATGAATTCTTTGGCCGAAAAGATGGCAAGCCGCCTGCGCCTCTCGCATCAGCGCGACTTTTGAAAATGAGCCGCCGATATGAGTGACCCCATACTCCTCGCGAAAAATCTCTTTTTCAGCTACGACGAATCGACGAGCTCAAAGCCCATTTTGCAGGATGTATCCATCGCGATAGCGTCCGGATCGATCGTAGCCATCGTCGGCGAATCCGGCAGTGGCAAGTCGACGCTCGCGAAACTGCTCTGCGGCATGTTAAAGCCAACCGCGGGAGAGGTTCGTTATCGCGGCGAGCCACTGCAAGCACCTGCGATGACAGGCTTGCACCTCCTCTCACAAGAGCCCTACTCGACCTTCAATCCTTATCACGATGTCAGGCGCCTACTTTGTGAACCACTGCAAGCGCAGGGTCAGCTGCCGTCCTCGTCTCAGACTGTCACGCGCCTGCTACAGAACGCGCTCGATGAGGTCGGTCTTGGCCACGTACCTTTCGACGCATCACCTCGATCGCTCTCGGGCGGGCAACTGCAACGACTCGCGCTAGCGAGAATTTTATTGTTGAAGCCGCAAGTGATCATCGGTGATGAGCCGTTCTCGGCGCTCGATGTCAGTATTCGGGCGCAGATTCTCGAGTTGATGCTCCGCCTACGGGAAGAGCGTGGCTTAACCTATGTACTGATCAGTCACGATATCGACCTCGTTGAGAGAACGGCCGATCAGGTGGCTGTCATCCATCGAGGACGCATCGTCGAGTCAGGTGCAGCTAAAGACGTCATCGCGCAGCCGGCGCACCCCTATACGTTGGAGCTGCGATCCGCCTCACCAATTCGCCGATTACATCGCTCAAGTATCACGCCAGTCCAAGTTCGCCAGTCGACGCACACGATGGCGCTCGAGATCCGCGACCTGCAGCTGCGCCATACCACAGAGAATTCGGACCGAGTCTTGGTGGATGGGGTCGATCTCACACTCGAGCGCGGCGACACGCTCGCCATCGTTGGCGAGTCGGGTGCCGGAAAATCTTTGACGGCACGCGCCGTGATCGGGTTACTGCCCCCAGCGATACGAGTATCGCGCGGACGAATCGCCATTGGAGAAACCTCCACACTCGAGGCTGACGCGCGCACACTTCGACAACTTCGGGGCTCTGCTGTCAGCTATATCCCGCAAGACCCCCTTCGTGCGCTGAATCCGGTCCGCCGCATAGGGGATCTGTTCAACGAATTGCTGTCCAGACATGGCGTGACTTCAGCGCAAAATCGCCGGGATCGCGCCGCTCGCTGTCTGCAACGAGTAGGACTTTCCCCGGAGGTCGGACGGCGATTTGCTCACGAACTGAGTGGGGGGATGCGACAGCGAGTATTGATCGCCATGGCAATCGCCGTTGACCCACTGTTGATCATTGCCGACGAACCGACCACGGCGCTCGATGCGACGGTGCAGGCAGAGATATTGGACTTGCTGCGCGATTTAACCGATGGGTCAACCGCCCTGTTGTTGATCACCCATGATCTGGCTGTGGCTGCCAACCTCTGCCGACGCATCCTCGTCATGCGCCACGGTAAGGTCGTCGAACAAGGAGCCTTTGATCAAATACTGACGGCTCCAACCGCTGACTACACGCGCCAACTCATTTTGAGCAGCTTGCTTGAAGCACCGCGATCAGATCCGACGACTCCGGCGCCAACCACAGCCCCTTGTGAGCATCGTAAAGACGTTGAGTATTGAACTCGGTCACCATGCTCACTCGACGCAAACGTGGAATGCCCTGCTCGATATCGTCGTAATAGCGCAGATCGCGCAATCGGTACCAACTCGAGAACAGCGCACCACCATCGGGATCGGCCCAAGGCTTCGGTAACAGGCGCTCTTTCGGAGCCGGGGAGGAAGTCGCCGACCAAACCGGCTCGGCTTGCAGATCGCCTAACTGAGCACGGCGATCGACATCAGCCAAGCGTCGCGCGAAAACAGCCCCAAATCCCGAGCCCGTCACCTCATAGGAGTCGACTCCCTGTTCCTGCAGCAGGCGAGTCACAGGCGTCAACCACTCGTCGAGACGCGCGCCCTCGGATGCGAGGGGATCCGAATAACCACAACCCGGCGGATCGATCACCCAGTGCTCTCTCTCAGAGCGCGACAGCTCGTCGATCGCCCCGGTTGGCAAATCAGGAATGACGATGAGCGGACGGCCGCGCCCCTGCCGTCGTCGAAAGTGCATGGCACCGTGACCCAATTGCATGAGCCCACGCTCACCGCTGCCGGTCGGCATCGTTGCAAGGTCCGAATCACGCCCATCGAAATGGGCGTCGATGGCTTGCGACCATTCAGCCAAGGAAGGTCCGAGTGCTTTGACCTGCACGTACTCGGTGGACTCAATACGCTGCAAGTGCGCCGCGATGAGATCGTGAGGTCGCGCCGTCAGCAAGGTGGGAACGCGCAACGCGCGCGCGGCTGCCGGGGCATCGATCGCACCAGCACAACGATAGCCTCGCCAGTAGCCAGACCCACTCGCCAGAAAACCACGCACGGTGCCATACAGCGCACTGACCGACGGCAACTCGGTCTTTAACCGATGCGCTGCATCGCGATGATGGTACGGAAACCACATGTACAAATCGCGCACACGTGACCAAAGCTCCGCCAGATGCGAACCGTCCCACGAGGGCTCGAAGGGACAAAGATATCGATCCGTGAAATCGCGCTGTTCTTCGGTATCGAATGCGGCGAAGCCATCGAGCACCAAAGCGGAAACGCGGGACGGATATGCCAACGCAAATGACACCGCCAGCGCCGCGCCCGTATGCGTTCCGTACAGCAACACTTTTTGCAGCTGCAATGCATCGAGTACCCCGCCGATGACCGCGACGAAGTCCGCTGCCTCGGGTCGCGCCGACTCAAGGGCGTCTGATTCACCATAACCCGGCGTGTCGAGCGTGATCACCGTATATCGATGCGCGAGAGCGTCGATCAGCGGCAGCAAAGAATGCGAGGAGCGCGGTGATTCGTGCAGTGCCAAAATCGCCGGACCCCTACCCGCCACTCGCGCCATCACCTGTCGGCCGAGAACGGAGATCAGAATTCGACGATGGGGAACGGCGGTGGGATATCGATTGTTCAGCATGGCGATAAAGAAACGGCGGCGGTATTGCTACCGCCGCCGAATGATCGGACAGATTGCCGAAAAATGAACCTCAGAGCTTCGCCGATACCGTCAGACGATACAGACGCGGCGCACCCGGGTAGACGGCCGCAAAGGTCGCCGTATAGGTGCCCGCTTCAAAGTACTCTTTGTCCAAGCAGTTCGTGCACGAAGCGGCTACTTCGTATCGATCATCACCCCAGCGGTAGCCCACCGAAGCGTTGACCAACTCGAAGCCCTGCACTTCGCTCACACCCTTCGGCAGAGCCGGCGCAGTGAATGCCAAGTTGGCCGGCGAGACGATGTAGTTGTCGGTAACGAAGACATCGCCGTTGATGAGCAACGTACCACCCGCGAGCGGGTAATTGAACGACGCACCGACCTTGCCCTGGAATTTCGGCGCGCGCTGCAGATCATTGGCCAGGTTCACCGGCTTGGTGCCGACGTACTTCGTATCGAGGATACCGACGTTAGCAAACAGGTCGAGGTTCGCGGTTGCGCGAACCGTCAACTCGCTCTCCAAGCCCTGAATCTGCGCATCAGCCGTCTGCACCGCCCAGATGTTGTTCACGACGAGCGTGTTGAAAAGGTCGGTGTAGTCCATACGGAATACCGAGCTGTTCCAACGGGCACGACCGTCGGCGAGAGTGGCCTTGACGCCAACTTCCCACGATTCAACGTTCTCCGGGTTGAAGTTAACGTACTGATCCGAACGCACCGCACGACCGGACCAACCGCCTGAACGGAAGCCCTCGGTGTAGGAGGCGTACGCGAAGAGATCATCGTTGATCTCCCAGTTCACGCCAATCTTCGGAGTCACTTCACTGAAGCGGCGGTTCGGGCTGATGTTCTGCCCTGCCGCACCTCTTGCTGCGAGAGCAGCCGTGTCGAAGTTGAACAAGGCACCGGGGATCGAGCTCGTCTGACGAATCTCGAGATCACGTTCGTCTCGCGTGTATCGAGCCGCTGCGAGCAACGTCACCGAACCGATCGTGTATTCCAGTTGACCGAACGCGGCCGTGCTCGATGAGTCTACGTTGAATACTTTGGCAAAGGTATTCGGCGCGATGATGTCAGTCATGACAACATCGGTCGACTCTGAGAAGTAGTAAGCACCGGCCGTGACACGCAGCGCGTCCGTCACGTTGCCCGAGGTCTGCAACTCCTGCGAGATCTGATCGTTTTCTTGACGCTGCAACAAGGTGTAGCGGGTCGGAGCCTGATCCGAGAGATCGAGTTTCAGATCTTGCGACGTATCGCGATAGCCCGTGACAGACTGAACCGAGAACCCGTTGTCGAGCTGCCAAGTCAGATTCAGGTGACCGCCATTCGTCTTGGCCAGACCCTTGTTGTCATAGCTCGAGACGACGTCGAACAAGCTGCTTGTGCGTGGTCGGATGATGCCGCCGATGTCCGAGGCATAACCACCGTTCGTCTCATCACGGCTGAAGTCGTACGCGAAGTTCGCTTCGAAGCCACCCGCGGGCGCGTAGCGAAGTGCTACTCGGAAACCCTGGTATTCCAAGTCGTTGACGTCGGTGCCAAGCGTGCGGTTGCGGATGATGCCATCACCCTGCTGGACGAGAACGTTGACCCGTCCAAAGAGATCACCACCCAAAGCGCCGTTACCGGACAATCGGAACTCGGAGCGGCCATAATTGCCGATACCCGCGCGCAGATTCAGTTCGCTATCGGCCGAGGGCTTTTTCGTGACGATCTTGATCGCACCGCCGTTGGTGTTGCGACCGTACAGCGTGCCCTGCGGACCACGCAAAACTTCGATGCGCTCGATGTCGGCCAGGTTGAAATTATTGACGGCCTGACGAGCCACGTAGACGTCATCGACGTAGAGACCGACCGAGGTATCTGCCGTAGCCAAGTTCTCCGTGGTACCGACGGCACGCATGAAGAAGGTCGTCGCCGTCGTCTGACCGACGTTGCTGTTGCCCGTCAGGTTCGGAACGTTGAAGACAACCTGCTTGGTGTCGAGCATCTGGCGACGCTCGATGATGGTCGGATCGATCGCGGTGATAGCAATCGGCGAGGTTTGCAGGCTCTCCTCGCGACGCTGAGCGGTAACCGTGATTTCTTCGAGTGCGATGGCTTCATCGTTGGCCTGCTGCGCCGAAGCTGCCGATGAGGCTGCTGCGACGAGGCTCGAGGCCACCGCGAATCGAACGAAGGATGAAACTTTCGTGAAGGTCATGCATGTCTCCACAGGGAGGATGAAATGGATGCATTGACAGATTCTCTGCGAGAACGTCCAATGTCAAGGAATCCTGTTGCAACACCCTTTTAATACGAATAGTCGTATTTCATGACTACTGGCTCAGCACCACCGCAACTGTTGCGGCTCACGCGACTGCTCGAACTGTTCGCGCGCCGACACACGCCGCTGTCGAGCCAGGAGATCGCCGAGGCGTTGGGGACTTCCCGTTCAACGACGGCGAGCCTATTGAAGTCGCTGACCGAGCTCGGCTGGCTTACGGTCGATCGGCGCTCGGCGACTTACTTCCCGTCGGCTCGCTTTGCGAACTGGAGTCGCTGGCTACTCGACATACGTTGGTTAGACCCTCGACTCGCCGCGCTCGCAGATCGATTGCAGCGGGACTGTGGCGAGACGGTCTCGATATCGGCCATCGGTGATCTGGCGGTCGAAGTGGTTTATGTCTCTGCTCAAAGTGGCGGCATACGCCTTGTGATCGAAGTTGGACAAACATTGCCTTTACTGCACTCGGCAATCGGTTGGGCACATTGCACCACGTTGCCAGACGCGACCATCGCCTCGCTGGCATCGCGCAGCCAATTACGACTACACGAGCGAGTCGATTTGCGAGAGGTGCGGCGCGAGGTGCGGCTCGCGCGCGAACGCGGCTACGCGTTTGCCGACAGCGCCGTCATCCCAGACGTGGCAGCGTATGCAGCTGCATTACCGACCCCCCTGTCACTACGCCCCCTCGTGCTGAGCGTGGGAGGCCCAAGCGAACGAATCGCCAAACTCGGCGACTCGCTGCCGAAGAAACTTTTAGCGGCAGTCGAATCGACCCGAGACTGGTAGCACCATCACAGGACCTTGCATGAAAGACATTGAACTGACGGTACCGGCGACTTACCAGCCTTTGACGATTGCAACGGGCATCCGCTGCTCCGCGCGTCGTACGCCGGACAAGACCATGTTCATCGAGGGCGACAAACGTCGGACCTTTGCTGAGTTTTGTCAGCGCATCGATCGATTGCAGGCGCACGCGCTCGGCGAGATCGGCTTACAGTTCGGGCAGCACGTCGCCGTGGTCGGTCCCAACTGCATCGAGTTTCTCGAAGTCGTGGTGGGACTCTCCGAGGTCGGCATTGCGAGCGCCACGTTGAGCCACCGACTCAACGCAGTCGAACTCACCGATATCTGCGATGACGCACGAGCTGTGGTGCTATTCGCGCACGAGAGCTGTCGCGCCACCGTCGCGTCGGCTACGTTTGCGACGGTCAAGCAAGTGATCTATTTCGGCGATGACTACGAGCGTCGTCTTGCGACCGCACCTGTGCTCCCCGAACCGCCTCGGCTTGCGGGTGAGTGGGATACCTTTTGCATCCCCTACACCTCTGGTACGACCGGGCGACCCAAGGGTGTGATGCTCTCTCACCGCGCTCGCGCCCTCGTGTTTCCCGTGTTCGCCATCGAGTATGGTTGCATGGGTCCAGATGATCGCTTCCTCGCGATCGCACCGCTTGCACACGGCGCCGGCATGGCTTTCGCGCTGTGCCCGGTATTCTTTGGCGGCACCTGCGAAATCATGCCGAAATTTGATCCTGAGGCCGTGGTCAGCAAACTCGGCTCGGGCGAATTCACGGGCGTCTTCTTGGTACCGACGCAATTCCACGCGATCTTCGCGCTGCCGCGTGAGTTCCTCGAATCGCATCGAAAGACTGGCTTGAAAGCCATGATCTCCAACGCTTCCGCCCTGCCGCAGGCGATGAAGGAAAAAATCATTGGGCTTTGGGGCGAAGGCTTGCTGCACGAAACCTACGGATCGACGGAGATCGGCCTCGCCACCAACTTGCGACCACCCGATCAACTGCGCAAACAGCAGTGTGTCGGTCTGCCCTTTCCCTGCACGCAGGTGAAGTTACTAGATGAAGATGGAAATCCCACACCACGGGGCGAGATTGGCGAATTGTTTACGCTTTGCCCGTTCATGTTCAGCGGTTATTGGCAGGACGGGAAACGGGTCATTCCGCCCCTCAGCAACGGCTGGTTCAGCGCGGGAGATCTCGCGCGGCAAGACGAAGAAGGCTACTTCTATATCGTCGACCGCAAGAAAGATATGGTGGTGACAGGCGGCATCAACGTGTATCCGCGCCAGATCGAAGAACTGCTGTATCGACATCCGGCAGTGCAAGAAGCCGCCGTCATCGGCGTACCGGATGAGCAGTGGGGCGAGCGCTTGAAGGGCTTTATCGTCTGTCGGGATGGCACGAGTACAACGGCTGAGGAACTCATCGAGTTCCTCAAGCCGCAGTTATCGTCCTACAAGATCCCGCGTGAGTTCGACTTCCTGTCGGAACTGCCGCGCAACCCGTCGGGCAAGATCTTAAAGCGCGCCCTGCGCGCTTGATCGATCAGCCTTTACGCTGAACCCGAGGCTTACGCGTCGTCGCCTTCGGGCGCGGAATGCGCGTGAAGACCTCGAGTGCGTTGTCACGCATCATTTTTTGATGTGATTCGGGGCGCATGCCGAGCGCCGCGATTTCCGCCACCGCGCGCTCCGGATCAATCACGGGCCAATCCGTGCCGAAGAGCACCTTGTGGCTGCCGTACGTGTTGGCGTAATGCACAAATGCCTTCGGCCAATGCTTGGGCGCATACGCATCACCGGCGAGGTAGATGTTGGAGTGTTTCCAGGCCATCGAAATCGCCTCTTCCGTCCAAGGCACACCGATGTGGATACCGAGCAACTTGAGTTCGGGAAAATCGATCGCCACCTGATCGAGCGTGATCGGACGCCCAACTGACGGCAGCCGACGGCTCTGCGAATAAACGAGGTTATGACCGATCTGCATCATGATGGGGATGTCGAGCTCGGCGCACTTGGCGTAGTACGGATAGTACTTCGCATGATCGGGCGCGAGCCCGAACCAGTGCGGGTACAGATGGGCACCCACGAAACCGAGTTCATTGACGGCAAACGAGAGCTCACGTAACCCCTGCATGCCACGAAAGGGATCGACGCCCGCCAACCCTGAAAAGCGATCTGGGTATTTGTTGACGACCTTGTGCACGCGCTCGTAAGGAACTTCGAACGAACCCGCCACGTTCATGTCGCCCGCTCTGACAGCGATCAACAAGGAACGTTCGATCCCCGCGCGATCCATCTTACGCAGGTACTCGCTCACCGGAATGCCGCCCCACAGCCTGCGATCCATGCGCACCTGCTTCTTGAAGGCATTGTCGATGCCGGTCTGACCCTTGCGGACTGCTTCAGGGTCGTAAAGGTTGCAAACGATGTCGATGTAACCGCTCATGCGCCGTCCCCAATGAAATGACGAAATGAAGTGTGACCTTACTCGTCACATTGTCATAGACTGCGCAGTAACAAATCCAGTCCTAGCAACCTATTGCACGAATACTCGTAAATCCCGACATGAATGACACCTCGGTTTCCGTGACCCGCAGCTTCCGGGTTTTTGATGCCCTCGCAAAAGCGAGACAGCCCTTGAGCAGCGCCGAAATTGCCCGCCTCATCGAGGCGCCGCGGTCGAGCACGGCAGACCTCCTACGCACTCTCGTCGGCTTAAATTTACTGTCGATCGATCGGCGTAGCGCCACCTACTTCCCGACGGCCCGCTTCGCATCGTTGGGTTCGTGGCTCGAGTCATCTTGGCTCGGTCAGGCCGGCCTACGAGATGCGTTGCGCGAGCTTGCCAGCGCATCGGGCGAAACAACCGTGCTCTGCACGCCCACCGACCTGGATGTCGAGATCGTCGCCATCTTTGAAGGTCCCGCAGGTATTGCATGGTCGCCTGAGGTCGGTGAGCGATTTCCCATCTTCGGCTCGGCGACAGGAACGAGTTATCTATCGACCTTACCGCCCTCGACCATTCGAGCGATGCATCGTCGGGCCGCGGGCGAAAAACGCGCCGTCGTGCCGGAGCTTTCGACCGTTCTAGCCGACGTCAGAGCAAGCCAACGAGCGGCGCTTGCTTGGAATCTCGGTAACTTGAATCCGGAAGTCGCCACTGTCGCCTGCCATCTTCCCCAAGACTCGCTGCAACGGCCGCTGTTTGTAGCGATCGGTGGACCATGCAAGCGAATTCAAGAAAAAAGAACTCTTCTTGAAACCAGTCTCAAAAGCTTCGTCGCGATGCGACTTCGCAGCAATACGACCGATCGAGAACTCCGATGACACAATCGCTCTTTGATCACGATTTCTTTTATCGAGGCTCACCTCCATCCCGCGTCCTCGAGCCTCAAACTCGCGAGGAAGCCACTCAACTCATCGGGCAGTGCTTGAATGATGGCTGCGTCATCGTCGCGCGCGGTGGTGGCATGTCCTACACTGGCGGCTACGTACTGAACGACGAATCGCGCCACGTCGTCATGGTCGACCTGCGAGGGTTGACGCAAATTGATCTCACCACTCTCGGTAACGGCTGGGTCGTAGTCGAAGCGGGCGTCACCTGGCAGCAATTGCACGACGCACTGCGTACTCACGATCTGCGCGCCGTATTCGGCGGGCCGTTATCAGGTCTGCGTGCCACAGTCGGTGGCGCGATCTCACAAAACGCAGCCTTCTGGGGATCGGGACTGCATGGATCGGCTGCCGAGTCGACGCTCGGTCTCGAGGTACTACTGGCCGATGGAACCGTACTGCGCACCGGCGTCTTGGCTCGCGGCGACCAAGGTCGTTCGCGTTACTTCGGCCCCGATCTGACCGCACTATTCGTCGGCGACTGCGGACGTTTTGGCGTCAAACTGCGCGTCGCGCTCGCGGTGGAGCCGCTGCCTGCCGCGGCGGATAGCGTCTCTTTCACCTTCGAGCAACCCGCAAAGCTGCTCGAATCGCTGCAGTCCGTTGCGCGCGGCCGGCTTGCCACGCAGCAAGTCGGTTTCGATCCGCTGCTCGCGAACGTTCGCACTCGCCGCAGCAGCTTCGCCGACGACTTTCGAACCTTGTCGAAGGTACTGCGCGGCAGTGGCTCTGCATTGAAGGGGCTACGGAACATCGCCGAGATTTCTTTGGCGGGTCGCGGCTTCCTCGGCGATGCCGGCTTCACGCAACACGTGATATGCGAAGGGGTTGATGCCAGCGCGGTCAATGGCAAATTGACACAAGTTCGCCGCATTGCGAGCGAACTCGGCGGGCGCGAGATAGAAAACACTATACCCAAGGTGATGATGGCAACACCGTTCACACCGTTGAACGGCATCCTCGGACCGAACGGAGAACGCTGGGTGCCCGTACACGGTCTCTTCAATGTCGATCGCGCTCAGGCCGGTTACCGCGCTTACCTAGATGTGCTCGAATCGTTCGAGGCGGAGATCACCTCGGCCGGCATCACATCCGCAACCCTGTTCTCTGCTGTCGGCAGCACCACCACTTTGATGGAACCCATGTTTTTCTGGCAAGACGAACTGGAACCACTGCACTTCGAGACGCTTGAAGAAAAAGTCGTCAAGCGCATTCCTCGCAACCCGGCAAATACGACAGTTCGTAGCCAAGTCGCCAAGCTGCGACGAGCCATCATCGAGGCGTGGCAACCGCTGGGTGCAGGTCACTTTCAAGTGGGTCGCGCGTACCCCTTCGCAGCCGGTCTTGATCCGACGCAGCAGCGAGTGCTCGGTGACCTTCTTGCGTCTTTCGACCCCAATCGGCAAATGAACCCAGGCGTGCTCGGCCTTTAAGCCGATACACGCTTCGCGCGCGCAGCCGAATTTCGACCCGCTGCGCGCCCGGAGATCATGGCCTCGGTGAGATACGACCCGTTCTGATACAGATCGGAAATCATGGAGCCCAGCTCTCCTGCCTCGTACAAACCCGGGATAGCCTTGCCTTGATGGTCAAGCACCTCGGATTCGATGTTGCGACGCGCACCACCACTCGTGCAGACGATGCCCGGCTCGATCCGCACAGCGTAGTAAGGGGGATTCTCGATCGGCTGCAGCGAAAAAGCCGGACGTTCAAACTCGGCGTCGATGCCATTTCGGCACGCCGTATTGAAGCGATCCACCGTCTCTCGAACGCGGTTCGGGTCGCGCCCCATCAACACCGCCAACTCCTCGATCGAATCGGCGCGCAACACCCAGCCCTTCTCGATTTCGACGGCGTTGTCATCCGACCATTCATAACCCTCAACCACCGTATTCCACGTCATCGCCTGCGTGATCAGACAATTATGAGCACGCGTGGTTTCGTCGAAGATCATATGAACGGGTAACGCACGCGGCAGCGGCGTGTCGACCCAGTGCCCGTGACGCTTTTCTTTGTAGTGCGTGTAATAAAGCGGTGCGCCCTCGTTATAGAACCGTTTGTCCTCGGCATCGATATCGATCCAGCTGAATGTTTGCCAGAGGTGCCGACGCATGAAAACCGTCGGCCACTGCGGCACTTTGATCGCTGGCCAAATGCCACCCGACTGACCGAAGTTACGCAGATGCCAGAGATCGGCACCCGCTTTCTGCAGAATTTTGACGCCATCACCGGTGTTAGCGGGCGAACCGAAAGGATAAGCCTCGGGTAGGCCGTAGTAGTCACGCTGCATCGTCAGACTGTTTTCGTAACCACCGATGGCGAGCACCACGCCGCCGCGGGCGCGAATCGCCCGCTTGACTCCGGCCTGCTCGACGATCGCACCGATCACTTCGAGACTGTCGGGATCCTGCACGAGATCGACGATCGGCGTCTCGAAACTGACGGGAATACCGCGTTGCTCCACACAGCGCTTCATGGTGATCCAAACGCCACTCGGAATCGGCTTCACGAACGAGTTGTAAGCCACTGCATTCTCGGCACCGAATTCCGGAAACTCGTACACCGCCTCGCCACCGCTCCAGCCACTACCCCGCACGAACTCGGTACCGGCCTCTGCACAGCGCTCAAGAATGTAGGGTTCCAGCTCCGCCATCTGGCGCGCCCACTCACGTAACATCACATCCGGGACCGGATTTTTAACGCTCATGTTTTTCTGATACTGGTAGAGCGCTTCAGCGTCGTGCGAAATGAGCAAGGACTGCCCCGACACACGACCGTTTCCACCCGCGAGCGGCTCAGGCATTTTCTCGACGATCAATATTTTGGCGCTCGCATCTGCATCGCGCGCGCCGAGTGCCGCAGCGCAACCAGCCACGCCAAAACCGGCGATCAGTACGTCCACTTCGTCATGCCACTGCGTCACGGACCCTGGACTTGCCATCATTCACCTCGACTCGTCGTCAACGCCAACCGATACGGTCGCAAACCCCAATAAAGCACCAATGCCGCAAGCACGCCCATCGAACTCGTCACCCAAGCGATCGATGCGGACAACATTTGCTCATCCACGAATACGTAGTCGGTGACCAAGGCCACCACCATCGGGCCAAGACCGATGCCGAGTAAATTATTGAAAAACAAGTACAGGGCAGACACGACAGCACGCATCCTGACCGGTGCAACCAACTGGATGGCCGCCGCAGCACCACCGAATGACATGCTGGCGAAGAACATAAACGGACACAGCCAAAGCACCGCGAGCCCGACGCTATCGGCACCCGTGGCCAATAGCCCGAATGGAATCAATCCGAGACCACTCAACACGCCCACGCGCAGCGCGGCATCCGGCCAGCCTTTCTGTCGACCGCGATCGGTGAGCCAGCCACCGACCAGAAGACCCGCTGTACCGAAAACCAACACGGCGACACCCAAGCCAAGACCGGCCGTGGGCGCATCGGCCTGAAACTGACGTTGCAGGAATGCAGGACCCCAACCGGAGACCGCGTTGAATGCAGCACTCAATAACGCAAAGCCAAGAAAATGACAAAAGAACAGTCGCGGATGTTCGGCAAGGTAACCGAAGACTTTGCGAATCGGCGGCGCTGGAGTCTTGGCAGCATCACGTCGCGCGGGCTCGGCGATGGTCAGCACCAGCAAGGCCAGCAGTAGTCCAGGCAAACCCACGATGATGAACGCCGCCTGCCACGCCTCAACCTCACCAACGAGTGGCAAGATGATGCCGTCCGATCCTTTGATCAGTCCGATGACGGCTCCACCAATGATGAAAGCGAGTCCCGCACCGAGAAACACACCCGTCGAATAAACACTCAGTGCGCGACCAATTTTCTGCGCAGGAAAAGAGTCGGCCAGCAAAGAAAATGCCGCCGGTGAAAGCGCAGCCTCACCCACCCCGACTCCCACTCGTGCAATGAACAGGTGTGAGAAACGATTGGCAAGCCCGCAGCATGCGGTCGCGATACTCCAAAACGCGATGCCGCTCGCGATGATCGTTCGACGACTGTATCGATCCGCCAGCATGGCGATCGGAATGCCCATCAACGTGTAGAACAGGGCGAAGGCCAAGCCATGCAGCATGCCGATTTCGGTATCGGAGAGGCCGAGGTCTGCCTTGATCGGCTCTACGAGCAGCGAAAGGATCGTGCGATCGATGAAGGAGCAGGTGTACGCCAGCAACAACACTGCCACCGCATACCATGCCACTTGAGGCTTCGGCCAATCCGTCGAGTCGTTCATGCTCACCCCGAGACTGAGGTTGTACTAATCTCCCCGCGCGGGTCAAATCTCGGATATTCGGTAGTTCGGCTATCCGTTAAATATGATTTCGGATGATGAGCAGCGCCAACAGCGTGATGCACATCGCCACGAACAAGAGGATGAAGAGTCCCGCGCCACCGAATGCCGCCAATAACGCTGCGCCAAAAAACGCACTCGAAATACCACCGAGTCGCCCGATACTCGACGCGGCACCAATTCCGGTCGCGCGTATCGATGACGGGTAAAGGTGCGAAGCCAGTGCATAGAGCGTCGTCTGCACGCCGTTGATACAACCGCCGAGCAGTGCCAATAGCACCAGCAGTAAATCAGCGGAGGCATGATCCATACCGCCTTGCAACAGCAGCAAACTTAAGGCGGCTGCCGCGAACGCCATCACGGTCAAGGGTCGACGAGAACCATAACGCGTCATCAAGCCGGCGGCGAGCAACGCCGTCACTACACCGCCGAGGTTGAAATACATCAAGCCCCGACTCGCCTCGGCAAGATCACGACCGGAGTCGACCAGCATGGTGGGAAGCCAACTGAAACTCGCGTAGATCGCCATCAAGCAAAAACCGAAAGC
>JBDKJA010000022.1:0-19956 GCA_039796795.1 Pseudomonadota bacterium | reverse complement strand
GCCCGAGGTGTAGCCCTCGGGCGCCTTACCCCCCTACAATCGGGCGCAACATCCCGAGGGGGGCAGAACATGAACTGGCGCATCAAGCCGCTTGACGACATCCTGGCCAACGCTGAACGTCGGAGCCTCAAGCGCTCCCTTGGCGGCTTCCAACTGACGATGATGGGTGTCGGTGCCATCATCGGTACGGGCATCTTCGTGTTAACGGCCGAGGCTGCGCAGAAAGCCGGTCCCGGCATGATGGTGTCGTTCATCATCGCGGGCTTCGTTTGCGCGGTCGCCGCGCTCTGCTACGCCGAATTGGCTTCGATGGTGCCGGTATCCGGTTCCGCCTACACCTACAGCTATGCGGTGATGGGTGAGGTCGTCGCTTGGGTCGTCGGCTGGGCGCTCGTGCTCGAATATGCCGTCGCGGCAAGTGCGGTCTCGGTCGGATGGTCGAATTATTTCGTGGGTCTCATGGATCGCAGCCTTGGCATATCCATCCCCGAGGAATTTACCCGCGGTCCCTACGCCGGGGGCATCATGAACGTGCCGGCTGCGGCGATCGCATTGCTCGTCACCTCGCTGCTCATCGTCGGTACGAAAGAGAGCGCCACGGTCAACGCCTTTTTGGTGGCGATCAAGGTCGCGGCTCTCACGCTGTTCGTGATTTTGGCGCTGCCGGTCATCAATAACGATAACTTCGAGCCGTTCGCGCCGAATGGCTTCTGGGATGCCACGGGTCTTGGTATTGCCGGTGCTGCCGCATCGATTTTCTTTGCCTACGTCGGCTTCGATGCGGTTTCGACGGCAGCCGAAGAAACCGAGAATCCGCAGCGCAATATTCCGATCGGTTTGATCGGCAGTCTCGCGATCTGCACGATTTTCTACATGCTGGTCGCCGCCGGTGTGATCGGCTCGGTCGGTGCGCAACCGGTGCTCGATGCCGCAGGCCGCGCCGTATCGCCGGGCAGCCCGGAGTTTGCGGCGATTTGTGCTCTGCCGGAGAACGCGCAGGCGGTCGCTTGCAGCCGTGAGCCGTTGGCTTTCGTGCTCGAACTGCTCGGCTGGGACAAAGTGTCGCAGTTGATCGGTCTTGCTGCGTTCCTCGCGCTACCGTCGGTCATCCTGATGATGCTCTTCGGTCAGACGCGCATCTTCTTCGTGATGGCGCGCGATGGTTTGCTGCCGGCTGCCGACACGCTCACGAAAGTGCATCCGAAGTTTCACACCCCGTATGTCGTGACGATCATCACGGGCATCGCGGTCACGGTGTTCGCCGCGTTCTTCCCGGTGGGCGTTTTGGCCGACATTGCCAACAGCGGCACCTTGTTCGCATTCCTGGCGGTCTCGCTGGGTGTGTTGATCTTGCGCGTGCGCGAGCCGAATCGGCATCGCCCCTTCAGCACCCCCGCGGTGTGGGTGGTGGGTCCCTTGGCTCTGTTGGGGTGCGGCTTCCTGTTCTTCTCGCTGCCGCCTTCAACGCAGCTCACCTTCGTCTACTGGACGATCGCGGGTTTGGCGCTGTATTTCCTCTACGGCTTCCGTAACAGCCCTCTCGCGCGCTCGAAGAAGTGATCGATCTGCATGGCTGAGTCTGATCCGAAACTCGCCAACCGCATTCTGATCGGTCTCGTGGTGGGCGCCCTCGCGGGCGCCCTCACGTTGATCGTGGGGGCAGAGATTCCGGCCGTGCTCGAAGGAGCGCAGTCGTTGTCGGTGGCGGTTTTCGATCCGCTCGGTCAGATCTTTTTGCGCTTGTTGTTCTTCGTCGTGATGCCTCTGGTCTTTGCATCACTGGCCGCTGGCGTTGTTCAGCTCGGCGACTTGTCGCGTCTCGGGCCACTGTCCGCGCGGACGTTCACGCTGTTCTTTCTCAACATGTCGATCGCCTGCGTGCTTGGGCTCGTCATGATGAACGTACTGCAACCGGGCGCCGCTCTGGATCCGGAAACGCAGACGCGCCTCGTCAGTGCTTACGGTGGTGACACCGAGAAGATCATGGAGCGCCAGGCGGAGCAAGCACCGATGAGTTTGCAAACACTCGTCGACATGTTCATGCCGCGCAATCTGATTGGTGCGATCACCGGCAATCAGCGCGGCACGCTCGGTGAAGTACTGCCGTTGATCTTGTTTGCCATTCTGCTGGGCGCGGCCGCGATACGTCTCGGGGGGCGAAGGCGCGAACAGCTGCAGTCGGGACTTGAGCTCGTTGCGGAGCTCATGACGGGTATCGTGCAGTTCGCTTTGCGGATCGCTCCCTATGCTGTCCCCGCGATGATCTATAGCGTCGTGGTGAAGATTGGCTGGGACATCCTCATCGCGCTCGGTCTTTTCGTCATCGGCTGTCTTGTTGTCATGCTCGTGCATCTCTTCGGCACGATGTCGCTATGGCTGAAGTTGTTTTCGCGTTATTCGCCCATGCAGTTCTGGCGCACGATCCGGCCCGTGCTCGTGACCGCGTTTTCGACGAGTTCGAGCAGCGCGACCTTGCCAGCCGCGCTCGCTTCGGCGCGGGGCGATCTCGGCATGAAGCCCACGACGGCGGGTTTCGTTCTGCCGCTCGGCACCACCATGAACATGGCAGGCACTGCGCTGTACGAGGGCTGTGTGGTGCTGTTCGTCGCGCAGGTATTCGGCATCCACCTAGACTTTTCTCAGCAGGTCACGCTGTTGCTGCTTGCGGTGCTTGGCGCCGTGGCGGCGGCGGGTATTCCCGGCGGATCACTCCCGATCATCGCCGGACTTTTGATTACCTTCGGTGTGCCAGCTGAGGGTATTGGCATCGTCTTGGGTGCGGACCGTCTGCTCGACATGACTCGCACGATGGTTAACGTAGGTGCTGACATGGTCACGACGGCGGTCGTCGATAGTCTCGAGCGCAAGTCTTCGGGAGACTAGACCCATGAATGCTTTGCTGCGCTGGCAAGCATGGGTTCCGATCATCGGCTTGGTTTTGGGCATCGCGGGGTCGATGTTGCCAGCCACGCTTGCAACGGTATCGACTGTCTTCGTTCTGGTATTCGTGGTGTTGGCCGCCGTGTATCACGCGGAGGTCATTGCCGAGCGCGTAGGTGAACCTTACGGAACGCTGGTTCTGGCGGTTGCGGTCACCATCATCGAGGTGGCACTGATTATTTCTTTGATGTTGAGCGGCGATGGGCCGGTGCCGACGTTGGTGCGTGATACGGTGTTCGCTGCCGTGATGATCATCATCACCGGCATGGTGGGTCTGTGTCTGCTATCTGGCGCGTTGTCGCACGGTGAGCAGACCTTCACGCGGCGAGGCGTGAGTGCGGCGCTCGCGACGCTGACGGCCCTGTCGGTCCTGACTCTGGTATTACCCAACTTCACCACCTCCGCGCCCGGCGGTGCCTACTCGATGCTGCAGTTGGCTTTCGTGGGTTTCGTGTCGCTAGTGCTCTACGGTGCGTTCGTCTTCATCCAGACGATCAAGCATCGAGATTATTTCCTCGACGAAATACACGAGAAGATCCTCGCCGAGACTTCGGCAGTGTCCGAGGGTAAAGCGCCGGTGGGGCACGTCGAGCGCGCGCCGCTCGGTTGGACCTTCATTGCCTTGGTGCTCGCGCTCGTGGCTGTTGTCTTGTTGGCAAAGGCGCTCGCGCCGGGTCTCAACAGCCTAGCTCGTGCGGTCGGCGCGCCGGTGGCGGCAGCGGGTGTATTCATCGCAGCCCTGGTTCTGTTGCCCGAGAGCATTGCCGCGTTCCGCGCCGCCCGCGCGAATCGCCTTCAGACGAGCATGAATTTGGCACTCGGCTCGGCGCTCGCCTCCATTGGCCTCACGATCCCAACGCTTGCCGTGATTTCCATCGCGATGGGCTGGACGCTGGAGCTTGGCTTGGGTCCCAAAGAAATCGTACTGCTCGGACTGTCTTTGCTGGTCTGTACCCAGTCGTTCAGCACCGGCAGAACCACCGTACTGCAAGGCACGGTGCATCTAGTCATCTTCGCGGTTTACTTGTTTACGACGATCGTTCCTTAAGCGCGCGTTCTCGCGCTGGAGCGATCAACCCTCGCGCAGCGTATCGGTCAGATGCGGCTTGCAGAGCGCGACCAGAGCGTCGTAGACCTTGGGTGAGCCTGCGATGATGTTGCCACCTTGGGTGTATTCACCGCCGCTCAAGGTTCCCACTCGTCCGCCCGCTTCCTCGATCAAGAGTGTGCCCGCAGCGGTATCCCAGGGGCCGAGCCCAATTTCGAAGAAACCGTCGGTGCGTCCAGCGGCAACATAGGCCAAATCGAGCGCGGCAGAGCCTGGGCGTCGGACGCCTGCACTCGCGATCATCACGTCCTTGAGCATCGCCATGTAAGCGTCGAGATGCTGCGTGTTGGCGCGATACGGGAAGCCGGTGCCGATGAGGGCGCCTTCGAGTCCACGTAGATTCGTCACACGAATGCGGCGGTTCTCGAGGTGGGCGCCATCGCCACGTGAGGCGGTGAAAACTTCCTGCCGCATCGGGTCGTAGACGACGCCATGCTCGACTCGCCCACGAATGCGGCAGGCGATCGACACGCAGAACTGCGGGAAGCCATGGATGAAGTTGGTCGTGCCATCGAGCGGATCGATGACCCACTCGAAGGGGCTCGAACCGAGTGCGCCACTCTCTTCACACAGGAAGGCGTGATCGGGGTAGGCGCGACGGATGGTGGAGATGATCTCGGCCTCGGCAGCCCGATCGACATCGGTCACGAAGTCGTTCCGACTCTTGCTCGAGATTTCGAGCGAATCGAGGCGATTGAGACTACGTACGATGACTTCGGCCGCACGGCGTGCCGCGCGTACCGCGATGTTGAGTAATGGCTGCATGTTGGCAAAGAGCGATGGAAAACGCCGTTAGAATACCACGCGTGATACCAGCCCCCGCCGACATCCGCGTCGTTCTCATCGAGACTTCCCACCCTGGCAACATCGGGGCGGTCGCCCGCGCCATGAAAAACATGGGACTCTCGCAGCTGGTGCTGGTTCGACCGCGCGAGTTTCCGCACAGTGAGGCCAGTGCTCGCGCCTCCGGTGCGACCGATGTTCTGGAACAGGCGAGGGTGGTCGAGCGGATCGAGGACGGTCTCGCCGGGTGTGGGCTGGTCGTGGCGACCACCGCTCGCGATCGAGATCAAAACTTTCGGGTGTTAGACGTTCGTGATGCGGCCGCGCGGGTGGTCGAGGAATCGAGACGTGGCCCCGTGGCGCTGATGTTCGGCAACGAACGCACGGGTCTCACCAACGCCGAGTTATCGCTGGCCCATTTGTTGTTACGCATCCCGGCGAATCCCGAATATGCCTCGCTCAATTTGGCGATGGCGGTGCAACTCGTCACTTACGAGGTCTATCGAGCTCGCGGTGCGCGCCACGAATCCGCGCCGCCACTCGTGCCGCTCGCGCCAGCGGACGACATGGAGCGTTTGTACGTGCACCTCGAGCAGGTTCTGCAGGAGATCGGCTTTCGGGATCGAACGGCGAGCGGTAAACATTTGATGGAGCGTATCCGCCGTTTCATCAATCGCGCCGAGCTCGACCAGAACGAAGCCAACATCATGCGCGGCATTCTCACCGCGGTGCAGAACAAACGCCGTCAGGCGGGGCCGCGCGAGTGACCTTACCGGCCGCGCCGATTTTTCTCGACCACGCGTCGACTTCACCCTGTGATCCTGAGGTGATCAACGCCATGCGAGATTGCCTCGCCGGCGAGACGGGTATCGGCAATCCCTCATCGACTACGCATTATTTCGGCAGATTGGCCGCCGATCTCATCGAGCAATCGCGCAGCGATCTCGCTGCACTCATCGGAGCGGATCCGCGCGAGATCATCTTCACTTCGGGTGCAACCGAGTCTGACAATCTCGCTATTTTGGGGATGGCGCGCGGTCGTAGCGATCTCGGTCGGCACATCGTCACTTCGCGCACCGAGCACAAGGCGGTGCTCGATCCCTGCAAATATCTGCAAAAGCGCGGTTGGCAGGTGACGTGGCTCGAGACGCAATCCGATGGCTTGATCGATCCGGCAGCCGTACGTGCCGCGTTGCGTGAGGGCACGCAGTTGGTGTCGATCATGCACGCCAACAATGAAACGGGCGTGGTTCAAGACATTGCTGCGATCGCGGCTATCTGTCGCGAGGCGCAGGTGTTTTTGCACGTTGATGCGGCGCAGTCGGTCGGCAAGTTGTCCATCGACGTCCACGCGCTCGATGTCGACCTGCTATCGATCTCGGCGCACAAGATGTACGGACCCAAGGGGATCGGGGCACTTTATGTGTCGGCGCGCGCGCGACCTTGGCTCGAACCCTTGAGCTACGGTGGCGGTCATGAGCGCGGGCTCCGGCCGGGTACTTTGGCGACCCACCAGATTGTCGGTTTCGCTGTCGCTGCGCGTCTTGCAGCCCGTCGAATGAACGCCGATGCCCAACATACGGCGGCGCTCGCGCGTGAATTCAAACAGGCGCTCGCGGATCTCGAGGGGCTGCGATTTAACGACCACGCCGAGCGACGCTTGCCGGGTTTGGTATCCGTCACGTTCGAGGGCGTCGAAGGCGAGAGCTTGCTCGCTGCCCTTCCGGAGATCGCTATCTCGAGTGGGGCCGCGTGCGATTCGGCTTCGGGGGAACCGTCGTACGTCTTGCGCGCCCAGGGCGTGCCGACGGAGTGGGCCCGTTCCACTTTGCGAGTCGCTTTCGGCCGCAACAATACGACCGAGCACGCCCGCGTTGCTGCCACGGTGATTCGTCGCGCTGTGCTAGAGCTTCGTGCTCGCGATGCCGAGGCCGCGCCTGAACCGATCTCAGGGGTCGACTCTGCTTGGGCAGTGGGCGAGGCGGGCTCCCATCGCGAAGGGATGCGAGTACGCTGCTTTCTCGCCCTCGATGCGACGGGTCGGATTGCGGCGGTTCGATTTAGGGCCTTCGCCTGTCCCGACCTTTGGCGCGTCCTGCAGGCCTTTGAGCGGGATTGGCCGGGTCGAATGCCCGACGCGAGAGATCTTGGTAGCCCGACATTGTGGGCCGAACAATTTCAGATACCCACCGAGAAACTCGGGCGCTTGATCCGAGTCGAAGATGCCTGGCGCGCCGCAAAAGAGGCGCTAGAATCAAGCGACTCACGAGGTGAAACGAGACCATGACGATTTCCTTGACGCCCGCTGCGGCGGATCGCGTGAAGAACTTCCTCCAAAGCCGTGGCCAGGGCATTGGGCTGCGACTCGGGGTGCGTAAGACCGGCTGCTCCGGCTTCGCTTACGTCATCAATTACGCCGACGCCACCGAACCTCAGGATCTCGTGTTCGAGGATCGAGGGGTCAAGGTCTTCGTCGATCCCGCGAGCCTTCCCCTGATCGATGGCACCGAGATCGATTTCGTGAAGCAGGGCCTCAATGAGGCCTTCAAGTTCCGCAACCCCAACGTCAAGGGCGAATGTGGTTGCGGAGAAAGCTTCAGCGTTTAAAAAAACCTTGCCGTCCAGTCACTTGCGCGCACCCTCGCGTTGCCGGGGTGGTGCCCTCGCGGGTACACTACGCGGCTACCCTTTTTCCCTACAAACCTTGAAGGATGTTTCGCATGGCCTTGGAACGCACTTTTTCGATCGTCAAACCCGACGGCGTCGCCCGCAACCTCATCGGTGAGGTATATCGTCGCTTCGAGCAGGCGGGTCTCAAGATCGTCGCCGCTCGCATGGTGCATTTGTCCAAGTCCGAGGCGGAAGGCTTTTACGCGGTTCATCGTGAGCGTCCGTTCTTCAACGACCTCGTGAAGTACATGACGTCGGGTCCGGTGATGCTGCAGGTGCTCGAGGGCGAGAACGCCATCGCGAAGAACCGCGAGATCATGGGTGCCACCGATCCGAAGAAGGCTGCGCCGGGTACGATCCGCGCCGATCTCGCCGAGAGCATCGAAGCCAACACGGTGCACGGTTCCGACGGTCCGGAGACGGCGGCTCAGGAAATCGCCTACTTCTTCCGCGGCATCGAGATTTGCCCGCGCGGCTGATACGCCTGCGCTTGCGATCGACGCAATGACTGAGGTCGTTACACCGCGAACGAATCTGCTCGGGCTCGAAAGAACCGAGCTCGAGTCGTTCGTGGGCGGCCTCGGAAATAAGCCCTTCCGCGCGCGCCAGCTGATGAGCTGGATGTACAAACGCGCGGAGGGCGACTTTGCCGCTATGACGGATCTCGCCAAAGATTTTCGCGCGCAGTTGCAAGACTGCGCCGAAATTCGCGTGCCCGAGATCGTCTCGCGGCACGATTCGGCCGACGGCACCCGCAAGTGGTTGCTGCGTGCCGATAGTTCGCAGGCCTTCGAGATGGTATTCATCCCGGAGATCGACCGCGGCACGCTGTGCATCTCCTCGCAGGTGGGCTGCGCTCTCGACTGTTCCTTTTGTTCGACCGCGCAGCAGGGATTTAATCGCAATCTCTCGACGGCCGAAATCGTGGGGCAGGTATGGCTCGCCAATCGCGAACTCGGTTTCGAGCCGGGTGGTGATCGACGCATCACCAATGTCGTGTTCATGGGCATGGGCGAACCGCTCGCGAATTTTCGCAACGTCGTGCCGGCGATTCGCATTCTTTTGGATGACCTCGGTTTCGATATCTCGCGCCGTCGCGTGACCTTGTCGACCTCGGGCCTCGTACCGCAGATGTACAAGCTCGCTGAAGAGGTCAACTGCGCGCTGGCCGTGTCGCTGCATGCGCCTAACGATGAACTGCGCAACGAGCTCGTGCCCATCAACCGCAAGCATCCGATCGCCGAACTGCTCGATGCTTGCTGGCACTATATCGACGAGCAAAACGGTCGTAGCGTGACTTTCGAATACGTCATGCTCGATGGCGTCAACGATCAACTCGAGCACGCACGCGCGCTCGCGAAGATGTTCAAAGGTCGTCCCGCCAAGCTTAATTTGATTCCATTCAATCCTTTCCCCGGTACGAGCTATCGCCGTTCACCGATGCCAGTGATCACGCGTTTTCGAGACGAGTTGATTCAGCGCGGTGTGCTCGCGACGATTCGCCGAACTCGGGGTGACGACATCGACGCTGCTTGCGGTCAGTTGGCCGGCAAGGTGAACGATCGCACTCGAATCCGCCTCGGTGACAAGTTGGCCGGTGCGCTTTCTGCGGGGCTCGCTTCGTGAGTGAGTCCATAGGTTCCCTTCTCTCGAGCGCGCGGGCTGCCAAAGGCGTGACCCTCGCTGAGGCGGCTGCGCAGCTACATTGTGATGAGGCGCTGCTGCGCGCACTCGAGTCCGATCGTTTCGAAGAATTGGGTGCACCTGTGTTCGTGCAGGGGCATTTGCGTCGCTACGGTGATTATCTCGGTGCCCCAACCGGTCAGTTGATGAGCGCATGGGCCGAACTGCGCGCCGAAAAACTCGCCGAACCGGATCTCGCGCGTATCCCGCGCGCACCCGTCCCCGCGGTCGATCCCAAAGTGTGGGCTCGTCGCGCGATGGTGGCGGGTACAACGGTGATCATTGCGACAGCGGTTTGGGTGATCTTGCGTTGGGGCGCCAGTAGCGAACTGGCCTCAACCGCATCGTCACCTGCATCAGCCGCCGTACCGGCGCCCGCTGCGACGGCACCGGCTGTAATGCCGAGCGCCGTAAAGACCGAGGCATCTGCCGAGGTGGCTTCGCTATCGCCCCCAGCTCAACCCGAAGTCGAACCGACAGCCGTATCCGCCGCCACACCAATACCGGAAACTCCGGTGGTGGCAGCTCCCGTGGCGGCAGCTCCCCTAGCTGCAACAGCGGGCGTGGCAGTGCTGCGACTCGTTCCGCGTCAGTCCTCGTGGATCGAGGTCTACGACGCGAGTAACCGGCGTCGCTATTACGGCAATGCGGCTGCGGGAACGCCACTCGCGCTGCGCGGTGACGCACCGTTCAGTGTCGTACTCGGTCGCGCGGATGCGGTTGCGATTGAACTCGACGGCCGACCGATCACGCTCCCCGCTGCGTTCGTTTACAACGCGACGGCTTTTGTCACCATTGATGCCGCAGGTAACGTGCAACGAGCCGCGGCGCGCAACACCCGATCTACTGCACCATGACTGCTCCGATGATCCAGCCCGTCAAGGGCATGAACGATGTGTTGCCCGCCGAGATCGCGCGTTGGCAGTTTCTCGAGGCTACCGCGCGTGAGTTGTTGCACGCCTATGCGTTCGAAGAGATGCGTGTGCCCGTGGTGGAGCAGACCGATCTTTTCAAGCGCGCGATCGGTGAGTACACCGACGTTGTCGAGAAAGAGATGTACAGCTTCGAGGACAAGGGCGGAGAGCGTCTGACGCTGCGTCCCGAAGCGACGGCCGGCATGGTGCGCGCAGCGATCTCAAACGGCATGTTGCGCGGCGCACGGCACAAATTGTGGTGCGTCGGCCCGATGTTCCGACACGAGAAGCCGCAGAAAGGCCGATTCCGTCAGTTTCACCAAATCGACGTCGAGGCGATCGGTTTTGCGGGCCCCGACATTGATGCCGAATTGATCGCGCTTTCAAATGCTTTCTGGCAGCGTCTCGGTATTACGCGAGTCGCTCTGCAGATCAATTCTTTGGGCACGGCGGATGCGCGTCGCGCTTATCGTGCCGAGCTGACCGACTATTTCCGCTCGCATTACGACACGCTGGACGAAGACAGTCGCCGTCGACTTGAAGGAAATCCGCTGCGCATCCTCGACAGCAAGAATCCTGCGATGCAATCGATGATCTCGGCAGCGCCGACGCTGCCGGACTACCTCGATGCCGAATCGAAAGACCATTTCGCTGAACTTCGTGCCATGCTCGATGCGCTCGGAATTCCGTACACGGTCAATCCGCGACTTGTGCGCGGTCTCGACTACTACTCTCGCACGGTCTTCGAGTGGGTGACCGATGCCCTGGGTGCGCAGGATGCGGTTTGTTCTGGCGGACGCTATGACGGGCTGATTTCTCAGCTTGGCGGCGAGGCAACACCGGCCATCGGTTTTGCGATGGGTGTTGAGCGTGTCGTGGCGCTGCTAGAGCAAGCGGATACGGCACCGAAGGCGCCGCAGGCCGATGTTTATTTGGTGGCGCAAGGCGTGGCCGCGGTACGCGAGTCGTTTCGGCTTGCCGATATGCTGCGCCGGGCGATGCCAGGTCGTCGTATCGAGACCAATTTGGGCGGGGGTAATTTCAAGGCTCAGTTCCGTCGAGCCGACCGCAGCGGTGCCCCTTTGGCTCTCGTGCTCGGTGAGGATGAGCTCGCGCGCGGTGTCGTGCAGATGAAGCCCTTGCGCGAGGGTGCGGGCGAGGCGAGTGAGATTTCTTTGACGGCGACGGTCGAGACCGTTAGCCAATGGTTTTCACGTCAGGAGTAACGAACGTGATCGATGACGATTATTACAACGAACAAGAACAGTGGGAGCGCGTCAAGCGCTGGATCCGCGAGAACGGCCCTTGGTTGGTGGCGGGTGTCGTGCTCGGATTGGGCGCGCTCGCCGGATGGCGTTGGTGGGAGGCGCGAATCGAGCGTCGTCACGTCGAGGCGAGCGAGTCCTATCAGCGCATCATCGAAACGCTCGAGAAAAACGATCGCGCGGCCGCACTCACGGCGGTCGACGCATTGCGAGCCGAGTACGCCTCGTCAGCCTATGCGGATCAAGCCGATCTGCTCGCTGCTCGCGTGCACGTCGAAGCCAACGAGTTGGGTGAAGCGGTCACGCGCCTAGAGCGTGTCATGACCGGCTCGGATGATCCGCAGTTGCAGTTGGTCGCCCGCGTGCGTTTAGCCCGAGTGCAGATCGCCCAGGGCAACGCCGATGCGGCGCTTGCGACACTCAATGCCGTTGAGCCTGGCGCATTCGCAGCTCGTTTCGATGACGTTCGTGGTGATGCGCTACACGCCAAGGGTGATCGTGCTGCCGCCTTGGCGGCTTGGCAAAAAGCCGAAGCGGCATCGAGCGATCCTGCGAAGCCTGCAACGGTTGATCTCGAAGGTCTGCGTTTGAAGATCGCTGATGCCCAAGCCGATGGTATCGAGGCGCCAAAGGGTCCGTGAGGATCGGAGAATCTGCATGACTCGTTTCAAGCTCAGCTCACGTTACGCTTTGGCGGCTCTGGCGCTCGGCGTCTTTGGTCTGCTTTCGGGTTGCGACAAGGACAAAGATATCGAGCCGCCAGCTGAGCTCGTGGACTTCAAGTCGAGTCTCGAAGTCGATCGAGTCTGGAGCGTCTCGATCGGCGGCGGAGACCCGGTCATGCGCGCAGGACTCGCTCCTGCGGTGGATGGTGAAGTGGTTTATGCGGCGGGTCGCGACGGCGACGTCCTCGCCATTTCACAGGCCAATGGCAAAACGCTCTGGCGCGCACGTACTCGCTCTGAGCTGACCGGCGGGCCCGGTGCAGGTTTTGGCATCGTGGCGGTGGGCTCTGCCAACGGCGAGTTGATTGCGCTCGATCAGGCCACGGGAACGACGCTCTGGACGGTGCCGGTCGGCGGTGAAGTGCTCTCGGCACCCGCGATCGCGCCCGATGCGGTCGTCGTACGTACGGTTGCTGGTGTGCTGCTGGGTTTGTCGCGCGACGATGGCAAAGTGTTGTGGCGTGAAGAGCAGCAAATTCCGCGTCTCACCTTGCGCGGTGCTGCCGCACCTGTTGTAGCGGGTAACGCGGCAATTTGCGGTTTCGATAATGGCCGTGTGATCTCTGCCGAGACGCGCAACGGCGAAGTGCTCTGGGAGCAACTGGTTTCTGCACCGCGAGGTCGCACTGAGCTCGAACGTTTGGTTGATATCGACGCGGCGGTCAAAGTATCGGGTGTCGATGTCTTCGTGGCCGGTTTCCAGGGGCGTGTCGCGATGCTCGCGCTCGACTCGGGACAGTCCTGGTGGTCACGCGAGATCTCGAGTCATCGCGGGCTCGATGTGGACGATGAATCGGTTTACGTCAGCACCGCCACGGGCGAGGTGATCGCCTTGCGCCGTCGCTCCGGTGTCGAGGTGTGGCGACAGGATGGTCTGCGGTTGCGCGGTCTCTCTGCACCGGTCGCGATTGGTGCGTATGTGGCTGTGGCGGACTTCGAGGGTTACGTGCACTGGTTGAATGCCGGCACGGGCGCTTTCGTGGCGCGCACCAAGGCGGGCACTCGTGTCAGCAATCCTCCGGTTCGTGCCGGCGATCTCATCGTGCTGCAGGATGACGAGGGCCGTGTGACGGCCTTCCGTCCGCGCGGCTGATTTTTCAGGAGCCCCGAGCATGTTGCCGGTAGTCGTGCTCGTGGGGCGGCCCAACGTCGGTAAGTCCACGCTATTCAATCGTCTGACAGGCACGCGCGATGCGCTCGTCGCCGATATGCCGGGCGTCACCCGCGATCGTCAGTACGGTTACGGAAAACTCGGCCCGATTCCGTATGTGGTCGTCGATACGGGTGGGCTCGTCGAGCAGCCCTCAGGCATCGAGACGCCGATGCGCTTACAGACCGAGCGTGCCGTCGCTGAGGCTGATGTCCTGGTTTTCTTAGCTGATGCGCGTACGGGTCTGACGCCCCAAGATCACTGGGTCACGAGCGAGTTAAGACGCTCCGGCAAGAAGGTGGTCCTCGCCGTCAACAAAGCGGAGGGGCTCGACCCCACCACAGCCGCTTCCGATTTTTATTCTTTGGGCCTCGGCGACCCTATTGCGATTGCCTCAGCGCATGGTGATGGCTGTCGTGAGCTCATGGATCACGTGCTCGCCGACTTCGACCCGGAGGCGATCGAGCGCAGCAGCAACCCCAACGATGGCCGCATTCGTATCGCCATCATCGGCAGACCCAACGTCGGTAAATCCACGCTGGTCAATCGTCTGATCGGTGAAGAGCGTGTCATCGCGAGTGACATGCCGGGTACCACGCGAGACAGCATTTTCGTGCCCTTCGAACGCGATGGTCGCGAGTTTACTTTGATCGATACGGCCGGTGTTCGCCGTCGAGGTAAGGTCGAAGATTTCATCGAGAAAGCGAGTGTCGCCCGCACGTTGCAGGCAATCGACACGGCGCATGTCGTGATATTCGTGGTCGATGCGCACGACACCATCGGCGAGCAGGATGCCAACGTGTTGGGTCTCGCCTTGAACCGGGGTCGCGCGTTACTCATCGCAGTCAATAAGTGGGACGGTATCCCGGTCGAACAGCGCGACGAAATTCGTCGACAGTTGGAATTCAAGCTCGACTTCGTTCCCTATGCGCCGGTGCATTTCATTTCAGCGCGACATGGAACGGGCGTTGGCGAACTCGTCGTGGCCACCATCAAAGCCTACGACGCGGCGATGACCGAAATTCCGACGCCGAAACTCACCAAGACGCTGGAACGCGCGATGGTGCAGCACCAACCGCCGATGGTGCGAGGCCGCCGGATCAAATTGCGTTATGCTCACCAAGGCGGTCGCAATCCACCGCGAATCATCATCCACGGCAATCAGACCAATCAGGTCCCCGAGTCGTATACGCGTTATCTCGCGAACGTATTCAGAAAAGAATTCGACCTATTCGCCTCGCCGGTCGCGATCGAATATCGCACCGACAAAAATCCGTACGCCCGTCCCGATCAGCGTCCGATCAGGGCGACGCGCTCGCAGATTCGAGAAAAAGCGCGGGGTCGACGAACGCGCGATTGAGCGCAACGCCCCAGTGCAGGTGTGGTCCCGTGACCCGTCCGGTCGCGCCGACTTCGCCGAGCTTCTCGCCAGCGGATACTTTTTGACCCACCTTGGCGTCGATGCGGCTCAAGTGGCAGTACATCGTCACAAGCCCGCGACCGTGATCGACGATCACCGTGCCGCCGTTGAAGAAATAATCGCCGGTATCGATCACCGTGCCGGGTGCGGGTGCGACAACCGGCGTACCGACGGGAGCCGCGATATCCATCCCTGAATGCGGGTTGCGGGGCTGGTTATTGAACACGCGTCGCAAGCCAAAGGAACTCGATCGAGGGCCTTTGACCGGCGGAATGAAACGCAGGCTCTCGGGCATCTGGGCGGTGAATGTGCCGTACATCGCTCGCAGATGCGGTTGCTCACGTTCGACGCGCGCCGCATCAGCAGGCGACAGATCGACATGCTTCGGGGCGACCTTCAGCGCTTGCGTTCGATATTGCTTCCCCTCGATCGTGAAACCACGGGTCAGGGTGCTCGAGCCGCGACGAATTTGGATCGCTGCAGGACCCGGTGTGCGCGCGAGCGGGATGCCGACAAGCGCAACCCAACCCCGTTCACGCGGTAACACCATCACGGCATCGCCCTCGAAGCTGACGTAGGGTGCCTCGCTCGATTCGCCTTCGATATCGATCATCACAACACCGCCTGGAACGGCGCTCGCGCGAGGCAGAGTGAGTTCTGCGTTCGCGATCGACATGCCCATCGCGAGACAGACGAGTACGAAAGATCGAATCATCGAGCGAATCATTTAGCGAGAGTCCTCATCGGATGGTGCTTTCGGCGCAATCACCTGCGCTTGTAATGTTCCGTTAGCCACGCGAGCTTCGATGATGCTGCCAATCGGCGCGTCGCTGGCCTTACGAATGAGCTGCCCGGTATCGGTTAGGGTCACGAGGGCATAGCCGCGATCGAGCACGGCAAGCGGACTGACGGCATTCAGCGTGCGCGAGGCGAGCGCAAGACGTTGCTGTCGTTGCTGCCATTCCTGCAGCCATCCTTGGTGCAAACGATGGTCGAGTCGAGTGAGTCGTTCGCGCAGTGCGTTGAGGTGATGACGTGGCGTGACGGCAGCCAAGCGAATCTCAATACGCTGTAGCCGTGTGGCGCGCTGCGAGCTCTGTAAAGCCCAAGCAGCCGCGAGTCGTTGCGTCAGCTCATCGAGCTTCTGCGCGCCTTGATTGACGCGCTGACCTGGATGCGCGAGCTCAAGACGTCGACGCAGTTGCTGCAAGCTGCTGCGATCATCGAGCAAACGTCGCGAGAGTGTTTGCTGCAGTCGATGTGAAAGTTTGACGAGGGTATGACGCCAGGTGCTTGAGTCGGGCACGACGAGCTCGGCCGCACCCGATGGTGTGGGTGCGCGCACATCGGCCACGAAATCGGCAATGGTGAAATCGATCTCATGACCGATGCCGGTCACGACGGGCATTGGAGCGGCTCGAATCGCGCGTGCAACCGCCTCGTCGTTGAAAGCCCACAGATCCTCCATCGAGCCGCCACCGCGCGCGACGATCAGGACGTCGCACTCTTGACGCGCGCTGGCAGCTGACAGAGCAGCGAGCAATTGCGGTACGGCATCTTTGCCTTGGACGGCGGTCGGATAGATCACCACGGGCACGCTCGCAAAGCGTCGCGCAAGGATGTGCAGGATGTCGCGAATGGCGGCACCCGTTGGTGAGGTGACAACACCGATGCGAGTGGGCAAGGTCGGCAGAGGACGCTTGAGCTCGCTTGCAAACAGTCCCTCCGTTTGCAGTTTCTCTTTCAGGCGCTCGAACTCGCGGCGCAGTGCACCGACGCCGGAATCCTCGAGATGTTCAACTTGGAGCTGGTACTCGCCCCGCGGCTCGTAGAGTCCCACACGAACTCGCGCCATGACGAGCTGGCCGTCGCGGGGTACGAATCGCAGCGCTGCATTCCGCTGGCGGAACATGGCACAGCGGACCTGCGCGTCGCGGTCTTTCAGGGTGAAGTACCAGTGGCCGGAGGCGGGACGCGAGAAGTTGGTCAGCTCCCCCTCGACCCAGAGGGTCGGCATGCCGTGCTCGATGAGCAGCCTGACCTCGCGGTTCAGGCGTCCGACGGTATAAACATCGCGCTCGGGTGTCGGCATGGGGGCCGAGTTTACCGGGTCTGGGCGGGTGCGGTAGAATGGGACGTCCAATTACTTCTTGGACGGTCCCCTCCATGCGAATTCTCGAAGAAGCACTCACCTTCGATGACGTGCTATTGGTCCCGGCGTACTCGGAAGTGCTGCCGCGCGAAGTTGACCTCTCCACGCAACTGACTCGCAAGATTCGCTTGAATCTGCCGATCGTCTCGGCAGCGATGGATACCGTCACCGAGGCTCGCCTGGCGATTGCCATCGCGCAAGAGGGTGGCATCGGCATCATCCACAAGAGCATGACCATCGAAGCGCAGGCTCTCGAAGTGGCTCGGGTGAAAAAGTTCGAAAGCGGTGTCGTCGCGGATCCCATCACGGTCACCCCTGAAACGACGATCCGTGAAGTCTTGGAAATCACGCGTTCGAAGGGCATCTCGGGCATGCCGGTCGTGCGCGGTAAGCAGGTCGTTGGCATCGTGACGAGTCGCGATCTTCGCTTCGAAACCCATCTCGATGCGCCGGTCTCCTCGGTGATGACGCCGCAGGATCGTCTCGTCACCGTGCGCGAGAACGCGCCGCGTGAAGATGTCTTGCAACTCTTTCATAGGCATCGCATCGAGAAGGTGCTCGTCGTCGGTGACAATCACGAGCTACGTGGTTTGATTACGGTCAAAGATATCCAGAAGGCAACCGAAAGACCGCGTGCCTGTAAAGACGAGAGTGGGCGTTTACGCGTCGGTGCCGCGGTTGGCACCTCGCCCGACACCTTCGATCGCGTTGCGGCGTTGCGTGAGGCCGGCGTCGATGCGGTCATCGTCGACACTTCGCACGGGCACTCGCGCGGCGTGATTCAGATGGTCGAGAAGATCAAGTCGCGCTGGGGCGATCTGCAAGTCATCGGCGGCAACATCGTGACGGCCGAGGCAGCCAAGGCCTTGGTGGCCGCAGGCGCCGACGGCGTCAAGGTGGGCATCGGCCCCGGGTCGATCTGCACGACGCGTATCGTCGCTGGCGTCGGCGTGCCGCAGATTACGGCGGTCGCCAACGTGACGGCCGGTCTCGAGGGCACCGGTGTGCCGCTGATTGCCGACGGTGGCATTCGGTATTCGGGTGATGTCGCCAAGGCGCTCGCGGCAGGCGCACATGCCGTGATGATCGGCGGCCTTTTTGCCGGTACCGAAGAATCGCCGGGCGATGTCGAACTCTTTCAAGGTGCGAGCTACAAGAGCTATCGCGGTATGGGCTCGCTAGGGGCGATGGCGGAGCGCCACGGCTCGAGTGATCGATACTTCCAAGACACTACCACCGAGCTCGAAAAGCTCGTCCCCGAGGGCATTGAAGGTCGCGTGCCGTACAAAGGCAGCATCCTCAACATCCTGCACCAGCTTGCGGGTGGCTTACGAGCAGCGATGGGCTATACAGGCAGTCACTCCATCGAGCAGATGCGCACACGGCCTTCGTTCGTGCGTATCACGACGGCGGGTGTGCGCGAGTCGCACGTTCACGATGTCACGATCACCAAAGAAGCACCGAACTACCGAATTTCATGACCGACATTCACGCCGACCGAATCCTCATCCTCGATTTCGGGTCGCAGTACACGCAGCTCATCGCGCGGCGCGTACGCGAGCTGGGTGTGTACTGCGAGATCCATCCTTGGGATGTCGGTGATACCGCGGTTCGCGAGTTTGGCCCCAAGGGCATCATCCTCTCGGGCGGTCCCGAGTCGGTGACCGTTGCCGGTGCGCCCGCAGCGCCGGCGGCGGTATTTCAGCTTGGCGTGCCGGTGCTCGGCATTTGCTACGGCATGCAAACCATGGCGGCACAGCTGGGTGGTCGAGTTGAGCCGGGCGCCGTTCATGAATTTGGTTATGCGGAAATCCGCGCGCGCGGTCACTCGGCATTGCTACGCGATATCGAAGACCGCGTGAACGCCGAAGGTCACGGCCTGCTTGATGTGTGGATGAGTCACGGTGATCAGGTCGTCGCCTTGCCCGAAGGATTTAAAGCCATCGCCTCCACAGGGGATGTGCCGATCGCCGGCATGGCCGATGAGTCGCGTCGCTACTACGCTCTGCAGTTCCACCCGGAAGTGACTCATACGAAGCAAGGCACGCGGATCTACCAGCGTTTCTTGCGCGAAATTTGTAGCTGCGAAGCGAGCTGGAACGCCGGCAATATCATTGAAGATGCGATCGCTCGCGTGCGCGCGCAAGTCGGCAAGGGTCGAGTGCTGCTGGGGCTTTCGGGCGGTGTCGACTCATCGGTGGTTGCCGCACTACTGCACAAGGCCATCGGCGATCAGTTGGTTTGCGTATTCGTCGATCACGGGCTGCTGCGATACCGCGAAGGCGATGCCGTGATGGATATCTTCGCCCGTAATCTCGGTGTTCGAGTGATCCGGGTGAATGCCGCCGAGCGTTTTTTCGGCGAGCTCAAAGGCGTTTCGGACCCCGAGGCTAAACGAAAAATCATCGGCCGCTTGTTCGTCGAAGTATTCGACGAAGAGGCCAAGAAGTTGGCCGGTGAGGGCGATGGCCGTACTGCAGGCGATCGCGTCGAGTTCTTGGCGCAAGGTACGATTTACCCCGATGTCATCGAGTCGGCCGGCAGCAAAACCGGTAAGGCGCATGTCATCAAGAGCCATCACAACGTCGGTGGACTGCCGGCTCACATGAAGTTGAAGCTCGTCGAACCGTTACGCGAGCTCTTCAAAGATGAAGTGCGCCGCATCGGCGTCGAGCTCGGTTTGCCGGCCGAGATGGTCTACAGACATCCGTTCCCGGGTCCCGGGCTCGGTGTACGCATTTTGGGTGAAGTGACGCGTGAAGCGGCCGACACTCTGCAGCTTGCTGATCACATCTTCATCGAAGAGCTGCGTAAAGCCGGCTGGTACGACAAGACGAGCCAGGCGTTCGCCGTGTTTTTACCAGTCAAGAGCGTCGGTGTGACCGGTGATGGTCGACGACACGATCCGGTGATTGCGCTGCGCGCTGTCGAAACGATCGATTTCATGACAGCGCACTGGGCGCATTTGCCTTACGAGCTGCTCGATGTCTGCTCTCGTCGCATCGTCAACGAGGTCAAAGGTATCAGCCGAGTTGTGTACGACATCAGCGGCAAGCCACCGGCGACGATCGAGTGGGAGTGAAAGACGCTTTAAACCTACTGAGCCCGAAAAAGCTGTTGCACACCAAGTGGACGGCCGTCGCCCC
>JBDKJA010000021.1:0-21193 GCA_039796795.1 Pseudomonadota bacterium | reverse complement strand
GAGTTGCAGCGTGTCAACGAAGCGCTCTGGGTCATCGAAGATGACATTCGCGACAAGGAGCGCGCTCGGGAATTCGACGCCAAGTTCATCGAGCTCGCCCGAGCCGTTTACGTGACGAACGACCAGCGCGCCACCGCAAAGAAGCGCATCAATATCGCGCTGGGCTCACGCATCGTCGAAGAGAAATCCTACAAGCCCTATTGAGGCCTAGCCGCGTTCAGCGCTGCAGCGTGTACTCGGCGCTGCAATAGGGGCACTTGGCCCAGCCGGTCTTCTCGATCGGCAGATAAACGCGTGGGTGCGAGTTCCACAGATACATCTGCGGCATCGGGCACGACAGCGGCAGATCCTGCGGCGTAACCTCGTAGCGATTCTGGGCGTTGGGCTGCAGCAAAGGCTTAGGAGTACTCATGGCGCGATTATACGCCGCCATCAAAGGTCTCGTTCCACACCCGGGTGACCGACGCACGTTCGGCGACAAATTCGGTGTCGGCGACGACGGTCTTCTCGTCGCGCAAGGACCGATGATGGGTCCGCTCGCGATAGGCTCGATAGGCCGAGGTCAACTGATCGACCGTTGACTGGGCGATGAGATCACCCGATGCCAGCGTTTCCAGCTGACGAATGGTGTCGGAGAACAACAGCACCGCCTCGTGACGCTCTGCCTCACGCAACGCCCAGTACTGCGCGAGAAACTCGATATCGGCAACGCCGCCGGGATCCTGCTTGAGATCGAACTCGCCGGCCTGTGACTTGCTAAGTTCACGCCGCATCCGCTCACGCATGTTGCGTACTTCATCTCGCAGCGACTCACGCTTGACGTGGTGGCGAAGGATCTCGAGGCGCACGGCCTCGAATCGACCCCGCAACGCGGGCGAACCAGCGACAGACCTCGCATGCAGCAAGGCCTGATGCTCCCAAGTCCACGCTTCCTGACGTTGGTAGTCGGCAAAGGCATTGATCTGCGTGATGAGCATGCCACCCTTGCCACTTGGACGGAGTCGCACATCGACTTCGTAGAGGCGCCCGGCTGCCGAGTGCACGGTGAGAATGTGCACGATCCGTTGCGCGAGGCGCACAAAGAAAATCTGGTTGTCGATCGGTCGATCACCGGCTGTCTCTTGCTCAAGCCCCGTCGAATCGTGCAGGAATACGAGATCCAGATCGGAGCCGTAACCGAGCTCGATGCCCCCGAGCTTGCCGTAACCGATGGCGCACACTCGTACCTCACGAGCAGGAGAGAATTCATCTTCACGACAGTGAGGTACGCCGTAGGCCTCAGTCATTTGTTGCCAAGCCTGCTGCATCGCCTTTTCGATGATGAGTTCGGCAATGTCAGTCAATCGATCGGACACACGCATCAGCGGCAGTGTTCCCGACAGATCTGCGATCGCGACGCGGAAAACCGCCGCCCGCTTGAATTGCGCGAGCGCTTCAACCAAGCGCTCAGGGTCGCTCGCATCGACGCGAGCCAAACGATCCTCTAGGTCCGCTTCGAGTGCCTTGCGATCTGGCAACTCCGTCAATGAACGCTCGTCGAGCAGCTCATCTAGAAGCAACGGATGTGCCGCCAACTGAGACACCAGAAAATCGCCACCGCGGCATACCGTGACGAAGCGGTGGCGCGCCGCCGGGTTTTCATTGAGCAAGGCGAAGTAAGCCGAACGACCACCGATCGCTTCGAGCACGCGCAGGAAGCGTCGCAACATGACGAGATGATCGTCGCCTCCCTCCAGCATACCGAGCAATGGCGGCAACAGGGCCTGCAAGCGACGTAGCGCGGTCGCATCGAGGCGTCTGACCCAACCACTGCTGCGAAAATCTGCGAGTAACCGCGCGAGTTCCGACGCCTGACCGAAGCCTCGCTGCTGGAGCAGGGACTCCAATTGCGGGACATCGCAAGACTCATCCCACAAGGCGCCGAGCTCGTTAGCAACCTCGCGAGTCGCAATCGCCTCCTCGCGCTCCTGAACCGGAGAAAACACCAAGGACTGAAATTGTCTTTGCACGAACTCAAGATGAGACGCCAATGTCCGGCGCAGCGATGCCCAGTCTGGTTCTCCCATAGCGCGCGCCAGACGTGCTTGCGACGCTTCGTCGGCGGGCAGAGTATGGGTCTGCGCATCGCGAATCATCTGCAGACGATTCTCGAGGCTACGTAGATATCGATACGACGCATCGAGACCTTCGACGATCTGTGGCTGCAACAGACGGCTTCGTCCAAGCCGCGGCAATACCTCAAACAGGTGTGGGCTCTGCAATCGCCGATCTTGCCCGCCACGAATCAACTGCAGCGATTGCACGATGAATTCGATCTCGCGGATCCCGCCGGGGCCGAGTTTGACGTGATCGATCAGATCTTTACGCGCGACCTGCTTCTCGATCAGCTGCTTCATCTCGCGCAGACTTTCGAAGACACCAAAATCGAGATAGCGCCGATAGACGAAGGGTCTGACTGCTTCTTGATAAAGCTCCTGATAAGCCGTCTCACCCGTGATGGCGCGCGCTTTGATCCAAGCGTAACGCTCCCAGTCGCGCCCATGTTGCAGCAGGTAATCTTCGAAAGAGCTGAAGCCGCATGCGAGCGGACCGGAGTCGCCGAAGGGTCTCAAGCGCATATCGACACGGAAGACGAAGCCATCCACCGTCGTCGACGAGAGCAAGCGCAGCAGCATCTGCCCGAGCCGAATATAGAACTCGTCATGACTGACGGGAGCCGCGTGTTGCGTCTCGCCGTATTCGGGGAATAGAAAGACGAGATCGATGTCGGAAGAAAAATTCAGTTCGCGGCCGCCGAGCTTGCCCATGCCGATGACGACGAGTGGCATCGGTCGACCATCCGCATAGCAAGGCGCCCCGTAGCGCGCGATCATCGCTTGCATTGCATAATCGACCGCGAGTCGCACCGCGTCGTCAGCGAACGCAGAAAGATCGGATAAGGTTTCTTCCAGTGTGGCGAGACCTGCAAGATCGCGCCAGGCGATACGCACCATCTCGCGGCGACGCCATAGTCGCAACCAACGCTGCGCCGTGGTTTCATCGGCACTCATCGAGAGCGGACTGCCCTGCGGCCAACAACCGGTGCCTAGCGATGATCGAGCGGACTGCAGTGCATCACTGCGCGCAAGATCGACGACGAGATCAGCATCGCGCGCCACACTGTCCGTCACGAACTCACTGCACGAGAGCACATGCACGGCGCTCTCGCGCCACGCGGTCGGTAGGGTATCGATCAACTCATGAGTCATGGACGTAGGCAGGATACAAAAAAAGCCCCGCACGAGGCGGGGCTTATGTCTGCAGCGCGGCAACCGGAGGGGGAGAAGGTCACCGCGCAAGAACAAGACTAATCCTCGGGTAACAGGCAGTATGTAAGGAGTTGTACCTAACCGAGCCTCCGATGCCTGTCGATTCTGCCGCCTACCGCAATGCCATCAGCCGTTTTTTGACTGGAGTGACGATCGTTACCACCATGGCGGAGGAAAAGCCCTCAGGTCTCACGGCCACAGCCATCGCCTCGGTGACTCTCGAGCCGCCTACCCTGCTCGCCTGCCTCAACCGCCAATCAACGACCTGCCAAGCCATCATCCAGGCAGGACGATTTACCGTGAATGTGCTCGCGAGCGATCAAATGGATCTGGCCAAACTCTTCGCTTCACGAGATACCGATAAATTCCAGCAGTTGGCCGCACGCGGCCTTGGCGTACAGGCCAGCGCTTCCGGCATGCCTCACTTGGTCGGGGCGCTCGCCTCGATCGACTGCAAAGTGTCGGCGACGACCGATGTTGGCACGCATCGAATCTTTTTCGGTGAGGTGCAGAATGTGACTTGCGCCGAAGGCTCGCCGCTCGGTTACTTCCGCGGCGCTTTCCTCGAGTGACGTGATGAATGACCCGCTCTAGAGGACGAGCGGAGGCAACGGCATGGCACGCTGCTGCTCGGCAGCGACACGAAGCAAGGTCGTCTCCGCGTAAGGTCTTGCGACGTACTGCGCGCCCATCGGCAGCCCGCGCGCATCGAGACCGGCTGGAACGGTGATCGCAGGCAGCCCGAGATAATTGAACGGTGCCGTGCAATGAACGAGACGACTGAGTATCTGCCATAGCGCCGCACCCGCACCCACGTCGGTCTCATCGCGACGTGGCACTGAGATCGGCAAGGTGGGTGTCAGCAATACATCGCATTGCGAAAACACCGCTTCGACGAAATGTCGCAGCAGCGGGATGCGCAAATGCAGCGCCTCGAGATAGACGGCCGCTGGGATGGCAAGCCCCGTCGAAGCTCGGACCCTCACCTGCGGCGTGTATTGATCACCGCATGCGCGTAACCACGGTGCATGCAACGCCGTCGCTTCCGAATATACGATGGCCCGACTGAGTTCCGACATCTCGGCGACCGCTGGCACCGAGAGATCCACTCGTCGCGCACCGGCAGCCAGCAAGGTATCGAGCGCTCGATCCATCGCCTCGCGAATCTCATCGCTCGCGACATCAAAGAAATAATTTGCAGGAACACCGATGCGCAAACCGCTCACACCCTGCTCGATAGCCCGGCGATAATCGGGAACGGGCCGCAGACTCGCATTCGCATCGACACCATCACCACCAGCCACGACCTGCAGTATTGCCGCAAGGTCCGCTGCGGTTCTTGCCATCGGGCCAATCACATCGATCGAGGGCGCGAGCTTCATACTGCCCGTACGCGGAATCAGCCCATAAGTTGGCTTGAGACCCACGAGCCCATTCGCGGAGGCTGGAATGCGCACGGAACCGCCGGTATCCGAACCCAAACTCGCAAAAGCCGCCCCGCAGGCAACCGCTGCGCCAGAGCCACTCGAGGAGCCGCCGGAGATGTAATCGGGATTCCAAGCATTTCGGCAATCCCCATAGGCGGCGTTATGACCGGTCGCGCCGAGGGCAAATTCCGCCATGTTGAGCGCGCCGACTTCGAGGGCGCCGGCTTGCTCCAAACGGGCCGTCGCAGTCGCGCTCTGCGGTGTGGATCGATCGAGCGCCACTTTCGAGCCGTATCGCACCAAAGCGCCCCCACGCCCGAACATATCCTTGTGCGCCAAAGGCACACCCTGCAGCGCACCTAAAGGCGCGACGCCGCGCCGACGGGTTTCCGCTAACACGAGATCGGCGCGCTCTGCCGAACGCAACAAGTTCTCGGCCTCGATCGACAAGAAGCAGTTCGTGCGCTCTTGTGCCCGACGCGCTCGTTCGAGCGTCTGCAGCGCAAGTTGCTGCGCCGATATCGCACCAGACCGCAGCGCCTCGACGGCATCCAACAAACTTGCAGGATAAGTCGCGCTCACAGCGCTTCTCCGGGGGTCGGTTCCCCAGCCAGCGCCTCGAGCTCACGCAAATAATCTGCAGGCTCGCACTCGAACGTCACTCCGGGCGCCACTTGATGCGAACTCGCGTGTACCGCCGCAATCGCCGTTGCCGCACCGCCTGCAATGCGCTCAGCCATCGCGGCATCGAGCACGGGAACTCGCACCAGCGCCGCCAAACCACCGACCATGTCGGCGGACAGCACGGACGATTCGGCAGATAGGTTGGATTTTGGTTGCGACACGACGGACTCACGGACCAGGCGGGTTTGCCATGTTAGCGTCTGTCTCATGTTGCACCCAACCACAGATGCCGATGTCATCGTCATCGGTGCCGGTCTCTCCGGTCTCGAGACCGCACTCACACTCCAAGAAGCGGGGCTGAAGGTCACCGTCCTCGAGGGGCGTCGCCGAATCGGCGGCCGGCTCTACACGCTGGATCACTTACCTGGAAAACCGGAGGTCGGTGGTAACACCGTCTCTCGCGCTTACGGACGCGTCATCGCCGCCAGTGCGCGCTATGGGGTGCCGCTGCGCGACGAGGCGCCTCGCTATGCCGCCTTCCCGGATAGCCAAGTGACATTCATCGGTGGCGACGCGATCAATCCGGCGAATTGGGCGCAGCATCCAGCCAACCCATTCGTCGGCGATGAGCGCTCGTTACTGCCGGCCGCTTGGGGTCGCTCGGTGCTGCGTCGATATCGTCCATTCGACGATCTTGAAAATTGGCATCAGCCACAGCACGCCGATCTCGATATCTCGGTTCATGATTTCCTGCGCGCGCGGGGCGCGACACCGGCAGCGATTCGGCTCGGCTACGAGACCAACATGCCCTACGGGACCGAGTCGTCACACGATGTGTCGGTCTTGCAACTCGCCTTCGTGGATCACTGGCAGCGCATCAATCAGCGACAACTGAGCGCGAGCGAACGCTTCGTTGGTGTTTTCGAAGGGGGCAATCAACAACTGCCGATCGCGATGTCGAAAAAGCTGAACGGGGATCTGTTGCTTGATCGGCATGTCGTATCGATCGAACAGACCCAAGCATGGGTCTCCGTGCGCTGCCTCGACGGAACACGGCATCGCGCACGAGCCGTTGTGAGCTCCATGCCGTTCACGACCTTGCGACACGTGTATCTCGACCCGCTGCCGCCCTCTTTGCAAAATCGCGCCATCCAAACCTTGGGTGCCAAACCGATCACGCAAATTCATTTGTTACCGCGCCGACCCTTCTGGGAGGACGATGGTTTGAGTCCTGCTTTCTGGACCGACGGGCTTGCAGGATCGGTGCTCGCTAATCGCGACCCGCAGGATCACAAAACCGTCACGAGTCTCACGGTGTGGTGCAGCGCCGCTAACGCGCGTTTTCTCGATCGACATAGTGAAGCGGATGCGGCTCGTCTGGTCATCGCAGACATCGAACGACTACGACCGGCTGCGCGCGGCGCGCTGGAAGTCGCAGCCGTTCACTCCTGGGAACGCGACCCACACGCCGCCGGCACTTGGGCGATATTCAGACCCGGACAAGTCGCTCTCACGAGCGAACTGGCCAAACCACACCAACGACTCTTTTTCTGCGGAGAGCACACCGCCATCGCCGCGCGCGGTATGGAGGCGGCTTTCGAATCAGCCGAACGCGTCAGCCTCGAGGTGCTGGACGCGCTCGGCTAAACGATCACGCTGCGCTCGCTGCGTTACGCCCGCTTGCGAAAATACGGAATCACCTCGGTGGCATACAGGCTTGCCTGCTGCACCATGGCCTCCTGCCGAGCGCCGTGCGGATGCGGCACTGGCGAACCGCCAAGCTGATACACGTGGTCTAAACCCATATCGATCAACGCGCCCAAACGCGCTCGACATTTGGCCGGTGACCCGCAAATCGAGAACCAGTCGACGAACTCATCAGGTACACCCTTGAGGTGACTGCCCTCTTCTTGCGCGTGATGCTTCATGTCGTAACCGGTTTGCATCTGTGCCGCGAGCCCTTTGAGTTGCTCGGGCAGATGATCGAGTGGCGCATTCTTCATGCCCGCAAAGTGCGCGACCATTCCCGAGATCATGCGACCAAGATTGATAGCGCGCTGCTCGTCCTCATCGCAAACCAAATTAACGTAGGCACCGATGCGCAAGGAATCGCGCGGACGGCCGGTTTCTTTGAGACGTGCCAGAGCGACGTCCATAGCCCATTGAATACGTTCGGGCGCACTGCCAACCGCAAAACTCACGCGATCACCGACGTCCACCGCCATCGCAATCGTCTGCGGACCCGTACAAGCCACATCGATCACGACCGGATCGACCTTCAGCGAGTCGTACCAGCGCAGACGAGACGGCGTGCCGTTGCGGTCGATCGTTTCACCACGCGTGTAGGCCTGAAGACGCTGAACGAAAGTACGCAACTGACTCGTCGTGCCATTCGGGATACCGATGTGCGCAGCCGACGAATCACCTCGACCGATACCGCAGATCACGCGGCCTTTCGACTCCGCTTGCAAAGTCGCCAGTGCACACGCTGTGACGGCCGCATCGCGAGTGACGGGATTCGTCACGCCCGTACCGAGACGAAGGCGGGTTGTCGTCTGCGCCGCCAGCGCCAACTGTGCGAAAGGATCCGGACTCAGATTCTGTGTGTCAGGGCACAGCAGCATGTCGAATCCTAGGTCTTCAATCTGCTTGGCGAGGCGGGCCGTATAGCCCGGAGAGGCCTCCATGACGATCCCGAACTCAGGACCCGGGAACCGATCAGCTTGCATCATGTCTTAACTCAAGTGTGGAGGGCTGGCGCCCCGATGTCGAAGTGTAACCTCACGACAAAAGCGCTAGCATTCGCCTTTCGGTCAAGACATCGGTTCGCATACGGAGTTCGTCGACCATGAAACTGTTCTCGCGTGGATTTTTCTGGAGTTTTATTGCCCTGTTCGCACTCGTCGGACAGGCGCGGGCTGACGACTACACGAAGACGATCGAGCTCTTTAAGAACGCCGGTGAAAGCGCCGACTTTTTCCAGAAGAGCTACGCATACGCCGTGTTTCCAACTATCGGAAAAGCGGGGCTTGGCATCGGCGGAGCCGGAGGCTCGGGTCGGGTGTACGAGAAAGGCAACTATGTCGGCGACGTTTCGATGTCCCAGATCAGCGTTGGCTTTCAGGCGGGCGGCCAAGCCTACAGCCAAATCGTTTTTCTGCAGGACAAACGAGCGTTCGACGAATTCACTTCGGGTGAATTTGCCTTCGGCGCAGGCGTAGGAGCCATCGCCATCACGGCATCGGCGAGTGCCTCGGCGGGCACCACCGGTGCGACCGCTGCCGCAAGCGGTGGCAAGCGCGACGCCACGACCACCGGCAACTATTACAAGGGGATGGCAGTCTTCACCATCGCCAAGGGCGGCCTCATGTACGAGGCCTCGCTCGCCGGTCAAAAATATTCTTACAAGCCCCGCAAGAAGTAACGAATCGTCTTGGTCAAGGATGCCGAGCCTATACGGGCTCGGCATTCGAGCCACGCCCACCGCGCAGTTCGTACTCTTGCGTGCCGCGGTGGTAGATGTGATCCGTATCGAGCGCGGCTGTTTTCGCGTAGATGAAGCCAGGCGCAATCGACTCGTAAATGGGTTCGAAACCACGCTGTTCCGTCATGTGAAACAGCTCCGCGAATGACTCGACGACAAAATAGGTCGATTGGAGATCTGAAATCTCGTAATCGGTGCGCATGACGCGGTCGACATTCAGATGGATCCGGTGTGGTGACTGTCCCTCGAGCGAATAACGCGTTTCGGTCGACCCAGACAGAATGCCAGCACCATAGATTCGCAGGCCGCCGCTCTCACGAATAAGCCCGAACTCCACCGTGTACCAATACAGCGCGCTCAACGCCTTTAGACGGTTGTATTTGAGAGCCTTCCACCCGGCACGTCCGTAGGCAGCCATGTAGTCCGCGAACACCGGATCGGTGAGCAACGGTACATGACCGAATACATCGTGAAAAACGTCGGGCTCCTGAATGTAGTCGAATTGCGCGCGAGTACGAAGAAAGTTGCCCGCCGGAAATCGTCGATTTGCCAAGTGATAAAAAAACACGGCATCGGGGATCAACATTGACACCGGAACGACCTGCCAACCCGTCATAGGCCGTAACGATTCGTTGATACGCTCGAAAGACGGAACGCCGCCGCGCCCAAGATCGAGGCGGTCGAGCCCATCCATGAACGCCTGGCAGGCGCGCCCCGGCAGCAAGCGCAGTTGACGTTGAAACAACTCATCCCAGAGCCGATTTTCATCGGCATCGAAATCACGTTGCTGCAACTCGAGCCAGTCGTCACCCACATGGCGCGGGCGCTTCAGCGGCGCCACGAACACCGAAGGTGGCGCATCCGGAATTCGACTGAAGTCGAACTCCGTCACTGCAGGCTCGTCTCCCAATGCGGCGACGTCGACACGAACGGTCTGATACCGAGCTCCGTGAAGACGCGTGATGGGTCGATGCTGCGCCCTTGCGTAATGACGAGTGCCATCCGGCGTAACGCGGTGATGTCGGTCGTCGGATCGCCGTCGACCAGCGCGAGATCGGCCAATTTACCGACTTCGATGCTGCCTCGATCAGCAAGGACGCCCGAATACTTCGCGCCGTTCCAGGTTGCGATCTTGAGGACCTCGGCAGGCGAGATACCCGCCTGCACGTAGAGCTCGAGCTCGCGCTGCAGAGTGAAACCCGCCATTTCATCGGTGCCGGCTAGCAGCGGCACTCCGGCACGATACATCTGGCCGACAAAGTCGATCATGCGCGCATAAGAGCGGTTATAAAGCGCGTGTACCCGCTCGTTCGGAATCTCCATGCCGCCACTGAGACGACTGCGCTGCACATTCGCTGGCATGTGATCGAGCACAGCTGCGAAAGCGAGCGATACCTCTCCGTCGCGCTGCCTGAGGAAGTCGAAGGTGGTCAACGTTGGGTCGATGACGACATGACGATCCTTCAGCAGTTGCACGAAGCGGCTCACCTCGTCACCTTTGAAGTCGATATCGGCCGTCTTCTCGGCCGGCAGATAAAAGCGCTGCAGTGTTCTCGTATCCGTCTGGTCGTCCATCAGGAAATTCAGGACAACCTGATTGATGTGGTTGATCTCATCAAAACCCGCTTCGACGACCTGACTCGCACGCATGAAAGCGGGAACATGGCCGCTGACTTTCAGTCCGCGCGCATGCGCATACTCCACCGTTTCACGTAAGTGAGCTCGCGGAAAACTGTTGTAAATCTTGATCTGCGGATAGCCGTGAGCGGCATACCAATCGACGGCCGCTTTGGCTTCCTCAAGGCTTTCGATCACGAAGCCACTGCGGGCCGAGTACGGACTCTCCCCTTCGAGGAATCCCGTCGGCACGATCTGTGGTCCAAAAACCTGTCCCTGCGCCGTCTCGTCGATGATGCGCTGCAGCGTGGCGTTATCGTTGCCCATGTCGCGTACCGTCGTAACGCCGGTCGCCAGATTAAGACCACCCTCCCAACGACCGACGTGGGCATGCATGTCGAAGAGCCCCGGCAACAAGACGCGACCCTCAGCATCGAGGCTGCGTGCGACGGGCAACCCCTGCATGCCATCACCCGTCGCCTGAATGGACACAATGCGGCCACGCAGGATGTAGACATCGTGACGACCCTCACGCAAAGCGGCTCGCTCTGCATCGAAGATTCGCGCATTACGAATGACGCTCAGCCCGTTCATCGGCGTCGAGAGTCGCGCCGTCATCGTCGCCAGCAACTCCGTCTCAGCCTCGGCCTGCACCTTGGCGAGTCGCGACTCTTCAGCCTCATACCCCTTCGGTAACTGCGCAAGATAGCCAGGCTCTATCAAGGCAAAAAACTCGGGCTCTGCGCCACGAGTCGCCCAAATGAATTCCGGAGTCAGTCCGATCCCACTGATAGCGACGAGATCGATCTCACGAGCCATCGCCCCCTGACCCACCGACAACGTCTTCAAGGTTCGACGCGTCACGGTGCCCGCTGGCAACAAATTCAATGATCGGCCATCCACCGTCAACCTTAGCAATTGCTCATAGGCAGCCACACCACCGTTGAGCGGTAAATACAACTTACCCGCTGCAGCCGACACCTCGCCCTTCTCGGTCGTGGACCGCCAGGCTGCTGCAGTCCCTGAGACGCGAAAACGCTCATCGACACGCGAACCGTAAGTTGTCGAACCTTGCGCGCGATACTCGGCGAAAGTGCCATCTGGGGCGAGCCTATACTGTTCGCGAATCTCCGGACCGCGCCCGTTATCTTTGAAAAAGAGTTCGCCGCGACATCGTCCCTGCGGATTGCACTCGATCGTGGCGAAACCCGCCGGCGTCCCGTTATCGACCGTGAACGTCCAACGACGCTCGGCCGCCGGCGTCGCCACCGCTGCCATCGCAGCCAAAATCCAAAGCCCGCGCATCATTGAACGCCTCCCGCGATGACCTATGTTTGATTCAAGCGCTCAACTCAACGTCGATAATCGAGTGGTGGCTTGCGATCACCGACGACCGAAACGTATTTGAAATCTGCGCCGCGACGTTGCTCGAACTCAACGCGAGCGGCGCGTCGCAGTTCGGCATCTTGCATCAGGCGTACGGCGGTCAAGGTAAGAATTTTGGTGGCATTCTCCATGCCCTTGAGACCGATGCTCATGCCGCCCGCCGCCACGGCCTGCCACGAATGCGCTGGCGTACCGGGAACCCAGGTTGCTGTTCTAAAACCGATGGTCGGTACCGTCCAGCTGACATCACCCACATCCGTCGATCCATAGCCGCCACGCGAATTCGGCGCCTGAATCTCCCGCTCTGAACCCAATGGCAATGCCGCCTTACCCAGCGTCGCGTAGAGCTTTTCGGCGAACGCTTGCTCGTTCGCGTCGTAAGTCACGCCACCGACCTGTCGAAGATGGTCGTCCACGACAGAAGCCAGGGCGTCGTTCGGAAGCAAGCTGTAAGCACCGTGAATCACTTCGTGCGTCACACTAGTACCGGTGCCGATCGCGGCTGCTTCGGACGTTTTCACGATGCGATCAAAGATTTCCGACATCACAAGCGGATTTCGATGTCGAACGTAATAGAAAACCTCAGCGCTTTCTGGAACCACGTTCGGTGCATCGCCGCCGCGCGTGATGATGTAGTGGATGCGCGCATCTTGCGGGACATGCTCGCGCATCAGATTCGCCATGAAGTTCATCGCCTCGACGCCGTCAAGCGCCGAACGGCCCCGATCAGGGGCGCCCGCCGCGTGCGCTGCGATCCCGGTAAAGCGAAATTTAGCGCTCTTGTTCGAAAGGGTCGGCTCGTTAGTGACAATGTTTTGATCACCGGCGTGCCAATGCAAAGCCACATCGACATCATTGAAGAGGCCTGCGCGAACCATATAAGCCTTGCCCGCACCGCCTTCTTCGGCCGGCGTGCCGTAAAGACGAATCGTCCCGCTGCGACGCTGGGTCTGTAGCCAATGTTTGACCGCGATGGCCGCTGACGTAGAACCTGCGCCAAAGAGATGATGTCCGCAAGCATGGCCCGAAATACGCCCTCTCAATGGCGACCGCTCGGGAACCGCAGCCTGAGACACGCCCGGCAACGCATCCATTTCAGCGAGGATCGCGATGACAGGTTGGCCACTACCGTATTCGGCAACGAACGCTGTCGGCATATCCGCCACGCCGGCGGTGATACGAAAACCGGCTTCACGCAATTCTTTTTGTAATCGTGCGCTACTCTGCTCTTCTTGATAACCGACTTCAGCCCAGTTCCAAAGATCAAGCGCTGCCGCACGATCGGCGGCGCGACGCGACTCGATGAACTTGAACAGGGAGTCATCCGCAAAGACGGTTGCAGAAGTCAGAACGGTCGCCATCGTCGCAGCGGCTAATACGAATGGTCTCAACATCATGAAATCACCTGAAGAGATAGCGATGAGTCAAAAGCGCCAGGATTGACGCCGATAAAATTTGCCGAGCACCCAGATTGGCCCGATCAAAAGATAAACGAGATCGGTGAAGAAGCTCGGGCGCTTGCCTTCGTAGGCGTGGCCAATGAACTGCCCGATCCACGCGATGATGAAAACGCCGACAGCCGATAACGCGAGCGCCTCAGCGCCAAACTCGGCATGTACGTATTCGGTGATGCCAAGACTTGCCAACATGCAAATCGCCGCACCCACACCGAGGGGTAGCGACAAGCGCAACCAGAATCCCATGGTGAGGATCGCTGCGACCCACGCAACGGTACCGACCGGCAGAGCGCCGCCCACGGGGACGGCATACAGCAGTGCCATCACTGACCATACGATCGCCGGCACGCAAATCACGTGCAACAACTGATTACGAGCGTCCTGATGGTCCGCCGAGTATGCAGAAAACCATCGATCGATCGGTCGTTCTGCAGATTGGGTCATCTCGATCGCCATCACTGATTCCTCCGATTGAGTCGTCGTAGTGCGTCGTCGTCAGTTCGAAGCTTAACCGGTCGCCGCTCGCCAGCCACGCTCGAGCTGATCCAAACGATCTTCCAGCAAACCGGTGTAACCGATCGACAAACGGACGAGTCCAGGGCTGATTCCGGCGCGCGCCAGCGCCTGCTCATCCAGCTCGCTCGAGGTGCTCGATGCGCTGGCGCTCATCAGGGTGTCGCTGAAACCGAGGCTTACGGCCATGTAACCGAAGTCCTCGATGTTCTGCAGATGTTCCATGAATCGATTGGCCCGCTCGGAGCTGCCCAAATCGACGGCGAGCAGACCACCGGCGCCGTAGCCAGGATTGGCCAGTTCACGATGCAATGAATGGTCGGGGTGACTCGCAAGCCCCGGATAAATCACGGTGGCACCGAGTGCCGCCAGTCGTTCAGCACAGCTTTTGGCGCGACGAGCGTGCTCCTGCATTCGTAAGCCGAGATTCGGGAATCGCGTCGCCACCTCATAGGCTGAACGCGGATCCATCGTCGGCCCCAACAACATCAAGCTGCCGAGATGCAAATCGTACATGCCATCGATGAAAGCACCGCTCGCACAAACGCAACCTGCAACGATATCTGAGGCGCCGTTGATGAATTTGGTGAGACTATGAATAACGACATCTGCGCCATGCACGGCAGGTGAAATCGATAACGGTGCAAACGTATTGTCGACGATCAACAAAGCGCCATGGCGATGCGCGATCGCGGCGAGCGCCGGCAAGTTCGCCACTCGCAAGGTGGGATTGGATACGGTTTCGCAGTACAGCACCCGAGTGCGGGCCGTGAATGCCGCCTCGACCGAGGCCAGATCCGACAGATCGACGAACGTGGTCTCGATGCCGGCTTTGCGCGGTAGAAAATCATGCAACAAAGCCCAAGTGCCGCCGTACAACGCTTGCCCTGCAACGATATGGTCACCTTGATTGCAGGCATGCAACAACGAGCCGGAGATGGCAGCCATTCCGCTCGCCGTGCAATAGGCGCTCTCGGTCGCCTCGAGCGCCGCCAAGTGACGCGCAAGCACCATGACCGTCGGGTTGAAATGACGGCCGTAGAGAAAGCAGCCGCCGCCCGGCCCTTCACGCCCCTCGAAGATCGCCGGCATCTTGCCGGCCTCCATCACGGTGAAGGTCGCACTGGTCTCGATGGAGAGATTGACTCCCCCATGCTCGCCGAACTCGTGGCGCGAGCGCGCCACGCGGGCCATCGGATCGCCTTGAGGTCGTTCCTGCATCGCGTGCTCCCTTGATAGCGGTTAGTATTTTCCACCATGACAACAACTACAACCGGCGCAAGTCGCCACTGGATCAGCGTCCTCATCTTCAGCGTGTTCGCGTGGACGATGAGCAACCTCGACCAATCCTTGTTCGGGTATGCCATACCCGGCATCTTGGGCGAGTTTCAGGTCGGACTCGATGTCGTGGGGCTCATCCTCACCGTCGGCTTCATCACGGCCTCGGTGATGGTGATCTTCGCGGGACTCGCGGCCGATACCTGGGGGCGTCGCTGGACTTTGACGGCGCTGCTCGCACTGTCGGCGCTATTCGTCGGACTGCACGGATTGGTCGAAGATCTGACGCAGCTGACGTGGTTACGCGCCCTCGCTTTCGGCCTCGCCGCAGGACTCGCGCCAATCACAGCGGCTTACGTCGCCGAGTCTGCACCTGCGCGGCATCGAGGCATGCTGATGGGTGTCTTGCAATGCGGCTATCCGCTAGGTTGGTTTCTCGCAGCCATGCTCGCAGCACCCTTGCTCGAGACCAGCGGATGGCGTTCCATTTTCTTCATCGGATTCGCCGTCGTACCGATCGCTTTTTTGATCGGCTGGCGCCTGCCCGAGAGCGAACGCTTCCAGCAGGTCGCGGCCACGCGCTCGAGCGAGCGTGCCTCGCTCATCGATTGGGGCTTGTTGCGCGAAATGTTCTCGACTCACTATCGCCGACGCTCGATCGCCTCGATCGTGCTTTTCTTCGCCTTCGGCTGCGCGTACGCGGGTACCGCCTTTTTCTTTCCGACCTATTTCATGGAGGTACGCGGTTATAGCCAATCGGAAGCCGCGCAACTCGTGGGGCTCTCCAACGGCATCGCGATTTTCGGCTATCTCGCTGCCGCGTACGTGGGTGAGTACTGGATGCCACGGCGCGACACCTTCGCGTTATGGACTGTGCTCGGCGCTGCCGCGCTTGTGGCGCTCATGTGGTTACCGCAGGAACGCTGGCAGGATCTGGCACTGTTTGGTCTGACCGGCGCCTTTTTCTATGGCAGTAATGCCGTGGTCGGCGCGCTACTGACAGACCTCTTCCCGACACGCATGCGAACCACCGCCTACGCCGTCTGCGGCTCCGCGCCACTGAGTGCGGGTTTTGCCTTGTTTCCGGCGCTGGTGCCGCTCGCCGTGCAATCAGCAGGTTGGCAGTGGTCCTTCACGGTGATGATCGCACCGCTACTCGTATTGGCTGCCGCTGCCGCTTTAGCTCTGCCCCGCATCGTTTCGGGCAGCGATATCGACGCCGTCAACCGTGACTGACGGTATCGTCTAACGGCTCATCGCGCGAGGCGGGGCCACCGAGCGGCATCGCTCCCGCCGGCCGCTCGATATAGCGTCGAGCGTTACCTCGACCACCTTCGATCAGCGCAGTGAGTTGCTCTCGAACCTCACGATCAGCGAGCGTGGGCCTCGTCAGACGCCGCTGATAATCGGTCCACGTCGGACTCTCGAACCGTTCGGTCCACACTTCGGGATCATCGAGGCTCTGACACAGCGACCATCGATAGGCCCCATCGCGACGTCGACGACGACCCAGTTCGTGCGCGACGGCAACGAACTGCCGAGCGTTCTGTTCAGTCACGCGATATTCGATCTCGATGACGATGGGACCCGAGGCAGGATCGAGTTCGACGGCGGGCGGATCGACGATCGGCACGGTTTGCGGATCGAGCGATCCCATGCGTGCGATGGAGACCGGTAACCACCGAGCAACGAGAAAAGTGCTCAAAGAAGATACGCCGGCGACAGTCAATATTTCGCGCAGACCATAAGCGGCCGCCAAGTGCCCCCACAACCAACTGCCGAGCGCGAGGCCTGCGAAAGCGAAAGTTTGATACAGCGCCAGAGTTCGGCCTGTCACCCAACGCGGCGATGACAATTGCATCGCGATGTTGAGATTGGCGAGACCCAAAGTCCACACCGAACCCGCCAGCACGTGAGCCAGCAAGGTCACGACTGCATTCGGACTCTGCGCGATGATGATCATCGCCACTGTCGCCACCGCACAGATCCAGCGCAACAAGGCATCGCTCGAAAAACGTGTGCGTAGCGCGCTACTCGATAGCGCGCCCATCATGGCGCCAATGCCGAATCCGCCAAGCAAGATGCCGTAGGTTGGCGCGCCACCTGCCAAAAGATCGCGCGCAACGACAGGCATCAGCGCGGGCACCGCGGAAATCGGTACCGTAAACAACACCGCACGGATCAAAATCGCCGTCAAATGTGGCGATAGCCGAACGTAACGAATGCCCGCGGCGATCGCGCCAAACAGCGGTTCGGGCGGCAACGCATTCTCGTTCTTCGGCGCCCGCCACCAGAGCAATGCACTCAACATGCCGATATAGGAAAGGGCATTGATCACGAAGGCGGCTGCGGCGCCGACACTCGCCACGATGACACCGCCAATCGCCGGCCCCACGCTGCGCGCGAGATTGAAGCCCACGGCGTTGGCCATGACGGCAGCCGGGATTTGCGCGCGCGGCACTTGATCGGCAATCGAGGCCTGCCATGCGGGCGCGAATGCCGCTGTACCGCAGCCAATCAGAAAGGTGAAGGTCAACAACCACATCGGCGTGAGCACGCCGAAGATCGCAAAGACCGCTAGCGCAATCGATGCCAGCAACATCAATAGCTGCGAAAGAATCATCACCCATCGACGATCGTGCGTATCTGCGTAAGCGCCGGCGATCAACGACAGAAAAAAGAACGGCAACGTGCCAGCCGTTTGTACGAGCGCGACCTGGTCCGGAGAGGGCGCGATCGTCGCCATCAGCCAGGAGGCACCCACCGTCTGGATCAAACTACCGAGCGAAGAAACGAGCGATGCCCACCAGAAAACGGCAAATACCTTGTGGCCGAAGGGGGCCAGCGTCGACTGACGCCATCGGGCTATACGGGAATCGGAGGGCGCAGTCATCGGTACGAACTAAAGCAAAGGTCTGCAGCGCAGAGACAGGCTGCAACGGTATCATGATGCCATGCCCGTCAGCTTCGAAAATATCGTAAATGCCGCAAAGGCTCTGAGCGATCAGATTGAGCGCACGCCCTGCCGGCGCTCTCGAACCTTGTCAGCGCTGACCGGCGCTGAGGTTTGGCTCAAGTTTGAGAACCACCAATTCACGGCATCCTTCAAGGAGCGCGGCGCTCTCAACAAGCTGCGCAGCCTAAACGAAGAGCAGCGACGACGCGGGGTCATCGCGATGTCTGCCGGCAATCACGCTCAGGGCGTTGCCTTTCATGCGAGTCGTTTAGGCATACCCGCCACCATCGTCATGCCGGCCAATACGCCCTTCAATAAAGTGCAGCAGACTCGCGCACACGGGGCGCGCGTGATTCTGCATGGGGCGCAGCTAGTCGATGCCGAACGGCACGCCCACGAAATGGCCGCCGCCGAAAACCTCGTCTTCGTACACCCGTACGACGACGAGGAGATCATTGCGGGTCAAGGCACGATCGCGCTTGAGATGCTGCAAGAAGTGCCGGAACTCGAGGTGCTATGCGTGCCGATCGGCGGTGGCGGACTGCTCGCGGGCATGGCGGTCGCCGCCAAAGCCATGCAGCCGAAAATCGAACTGATCGGTGTACAAACGCGCGCTTTCCCGGGCATGTACGCCGCCATCAAACACACCACTGCGACTTTTGCAGAGCGCACCATCGCCGAAGGTATCGCTGTACGGAATGTGGGGCGACTGACGCAAGCCATCATTGCCGAGTTGGTGAATGACATTCTGCTGATCGACGACTCGGCGATCGAGAATGCTATCAGCCTGTTGGTATCGATCGAGAAAACGGTGGTGGAAGGTGCTGGCGCCGCCGGTCTTGCCGCGGTACTGGCGCACCCAGAGTCCTTCAAGGGCAAGAAGGTCGGTCTCGTTTTATGCGGCGGAAACATCGACACCCGACTCCTCGGGATCGTGTTGCAACGTCAACTCGTGCGTGAACGGCGCCTCGTGACTTTTCGGTTCGAGAGCGCAGATCAGCCGGGCACCCTCGCTCGCATCGCCACCCTGATCGGAGGCGCTGGCGGAAATATCGTTGATGTCGCACATCATCGCCTGTTTCTGGATGTGCCCATCAAAGATGCCGATCTCGACTTCACGATCGAAACGCGCGACGCCGAACATACCCAACAACTCGAGGCAACACTGCGACAGGCAGGCTTGTTGCCGCAGACGATTGCATCGACCGGAGGCTGATCGAAGTCATGACGAACTCGAAAAAAGCAGCAATGGACCGTTTTCTCGATACCGTCGAGCGCGCTGGTAATGCGCTGCCCCATCCGGCCACCCTGTTTGCGCTGTTGGCTCTGATCATCGTAATTGCGTCGTTCGTCGCTACGCAGTTGGACGTCTCCGTCCAACACCCGACCACGGGCGCGACTGTGACACCCGTCAATTTGCTGAGCCTCGAAGGATTGCACCGAATCCTCACGAATCTCGTCACCAACTTCACGGGATTTGCACCACTCGGCACGGTGCTCGTCGCACTGATCGGCATCGGCGTTGCCGAGCACTCCGGTTTGATCGGAGCTGCGCTGCGCAAGCTCGTACTCGCCGCACCACGCCGGCTACTGACGCCGATCATCGTGTTCGCGGGCGTGATGTCGAACATGGCGAGCGAAATTGGTTACGTATTGTTGATACCGCTCGCCGGTTTGATTTTCCACTCGGCAGGTCGACATCCGATCGTCGGCATGGCCGCTGCATTCGCCGGCGTCTCCGGTGGATATTCGGCTAATTTGTTGATCGGTACGATCGATCCGTTGTTGGCGGGTCTCTCTCAAGAGGCTGCTCGCATCGTCGATCCGGACTACGTCGTGAGTCCGCTCGCCAATTGGTACTTCCTAGCGGCTTCAACGCCCGTTATCACACTGCTCGGTTGGTTCGTCACCGAACGTTTCACGGAAAAGCGCTTTGCGGACGCGAACAAACAGGCGCTCGACGGCTCTACCGAGACACCCTCCTCCAGCGAACTGTCGCTGCAGGAGCGCCGTGGACTTCGTTACGCGGGGCTTGCGAGTCTTGCGCTGACGCTACTGATCATCTGGTCGATGCTACCGATCGGCTCCGTGCCGGGCGGTGGCTTCCTACGCGACCCCGATACCGGCGAACTTCTCAACTCGCCGCTGCTCTCTGGCGTGGTCGCCATCATCTTTCTCTTTGGCGTGATCAGCGGCGTGGCCTATGGCATCGGTGCAGGCACGATCCAAAGCGATGCCGATATTGTCAAAGGCATGAGCAATAGCATGTCGACCTTAGGCGGCTATCTCGTGCTCGTATTCTTTGCCGCGCAGTTCGTCGCACTGTTCAACTGGACGCAGCTCGGACTCATCATGGCGGTGAACGGCGCCGAAGGGCTCAAGGCTCTCGGCCTGTCGGCCGTGCCGCTGTTCGCCCTCTTCATCCTGCTGACCGCAACTGTCAATCTGATGATGGGGTCTGCATCGGCCAAGTGGGCTTTGATGGCGCCCGTCTTCGTGCCGATGTTCATGTTGCTGGGTTATTCGCCAGAGCTCACTCAAGCCGCCTATCGCGTCGGTGACAGCGTGACGAACATCATCTCGCCGATGTTGAGTTACTTCGCACTCATCATCGCGTTCTTCCAGAAGTACGAATCAAGAGCTGGGCTCGGCACCGTCGTTGCAGTGATGCTGCCCTATTCGATGACCTTCCTGATCGGCTGGTCGATCATGTTCGGACTCTGGCTCGGCTTCGGTCTGCCGATTGGCCCCGGCACACCGCTCTATTACTCGGGTGCGAACTGTCGTAACGTGCCTCGCTCGCAATCGAACAGCCAATCTCCGCGCAGGCGGTTCTCCATGCTGACGTAACCGGGGCGACTGCGGCAGATACCGAGCTCTTGCCCTAATTGCGCGAACTCGGCTCGACGTCGCTCGAGTGAACGATCGAGAAACAGATTCATCGCGGCGAGCTCGCGCGCGGTGCTGTCGTCCCACTTCGCCACCAAACTCTCGACAGACGAACGAGCCGCCTGCAGTTCGGCTGAAGGTTCGAGTGAGCGCGGCTGGAGTGCACCGGTTCGAGCCAAGAGCGAGAGTGCCTCATCTAACGCACCGCCCCACGGCGTGTATGTGCGGTTACCGAGCGCAATCAAGCCGACGCC
>JBDKJA010000020.1:0-21869 GCA_039796795.1 Pseudomonadota bacterium | reverse complement strand
GCCATCATTGCTAGTCAGACGGTATTAGGCCAGGAAGCACCGCGCGATGTCCGCGGTGCCGTATTCGGACTGGCCGGTATCTTCGCGTCGTTTGGGATCTTATTCACCACAGCCATGGGTGGCTGGTTGTATGACTTGATTGATCGTAGCGCCCCGTTTTTTCTCATCGGAACAGTTAATCTTGGCGTCATGATTTTCGGCTTGATGTTGCTACGCAGAAATTCGACTCGACCATGATTCCCCTCAAGATTGCGACATGTCGGCCTCTACCCGAGCCCGATGTAGATGAGTCTTTATTGCTCGATGCCTTGCGTGACGCCGGTATCGACGCTCGCATGGTGCCGTGGCAAGACGACATCGACGTCGTCGATTCAACCCCCACGATCATTCGCTCAACTTGGGACTATAACTGTGGAATCCGATCGATGTGATTCGGCAAAATGCGCACAAGCAATATTTACTCGATCTGCAAGCACGCGGGATTCCGGTAACGCCGACGATTTTGGCTCGCCGCGGTGATGTGCGAAGTTTGACCGAGATCACCTCGGGATCGGCTTGGACCGATGTGGTCATCAAGCCCGCTGTCGGAGCCGGTTCTTTTGAAACGCATCGGGTGCTGATCGGCGAAACCGCTGCTAACGAGCGTTTTTCCATGTTGTGTGCGGAGCGGGATGTGTTGATCCAGCCCTATCTCGCATCCGTGGAGGGGCATGGTGAGCGGGCGCTCGTGTGGATCGACGGCGAGTTTACTCATGCCGTGCGCAAGTCGCCTCGATTCGCCGATGGCGCGGAGAGTGTCTCGGCGGCACTGCCGATTTCGGAAGCTGAACTCGCTGTAGGGCGTGCAGCGCTAGAGAACATCGCTGATCGACTGCTATACGCGCGTGTTGATGTTGCTCCCGGACTCGATGGTCAGCCGGTGTTGATGGAGCTTGAGCTCATCGAGCCCTCATTGTTCTTGTTGCAGCACCCGCCCGCCTTGCAGCGGCTGGTCAACGGGCTTCGACGTCGTCTGACCCCAGCCTGACGTCGCGACGATCAGACGATCGCGGTTAGCCGATCACGATGAGGCGTGCGCCCTCTGGGGATTCAAAGACGGTTCGTTCGGACGCGCCCGGGCGATGAAAAACCAAGGCCGGTTTCTCTAGCCAAGACTCGTCATGAATGCCGATGATCAATCCGGCAGCATCGAGCATTGTCACCGGCCAGACTCGTGAATCGATAGGCTGGCCCACAAGAGGGCGGGCACCCAGTGCCTGCCAGAACCCCGTCGAGATTTCGGGCGCAGCCGAGGGCAGACTAAATCCGGCAAACCGGCCTAGGGTTCGACTGATGCCGTTCGGGTCGATTGCGTCGCCAAGGTGAGTCGACTTTTCGAGCAAGGTGACCATGTGGCCAGCAGGGTCGCGAAAGCCGAATTCCTTAAAACAACCCGGTTCGGTCTTTGCGAAGGCGATGATGGCACCTGCCTCTTGATATGCGCCTAGGGCCGCCTCGATGTCGTCATGCACGCAGGTGATCGACGGCGACGGGAAGCGATACTCGTGCAGGCCCACGACCAGCCTACCGAGACTGACGACCGCATAGGGGTGAGGCCAGATGGGTTCGACGCGGTTTTCGACGAAACCCATCAGCTCATAGAACTGCAGCGAGTCGGCGAGGCTTTCAGTCGAGACACTGATCTCGTGAAAGCGCCCGAGCGATAGCCGCGCTTCACTCATGGCTTGGAAAGACCTGCCTGCCAAAGAATGAAAGCGTACTCTTCTGCAATCTCTCGATATCTTTCGAAGCGGCCAGATTTTCCGCCGTGACCCGCTTCCATGTTAGTTCTCAGCAGTAGTGGGTTTTGATCTGTCTTCGTTGCGCGCAGCTTCGCAACCCACTTAGTCGGCTCCCAGTACTGGACTTGGCTGTCCCAGAGACCACTGGTGACTAACATCGCGGGATAGTCTTTGGCTTCGACTTGATCATAAGGTGAATACGAGAGCATGTAGTCATGCGCCTCCTTTGAGGCGGCGGGGTTGCCCCACTCGTCGAACTCGTTTGTAGTGAGCGGAATACTCTCATCGAGCATCGTCGTCACCACATCGACGAAGGGTACGTGCGCAACCAAGGCCTTGTAGTCCGACGGCGCCATGTTGGCGACGGCACCCATCAGCAGTCCGCCTGCGCTGCCGCCCATGCCGAACACGCGCTTGGGGTCAGCAACTTTATTCGCGACGAGGAAGCGGGTAACGTCAATGAAGTCGGTAAACGTGTTTTTCTTATTCTGTAACTTACCGTCTTCGTACCAATGACGCCCCATCTCTTGCCCGCCTCGGATATGCGCGATCGCATATACAAAGCCGCGATCGACGAGCGACAAAATAGTTGAGCGGAACGTCGGATCCGTCGAGGAGCCGTAAGAGCCATAAGCATACTGATACAGCGGCGCAGTGCCATCGAGCGGCGTGCCTTTGCGATACAGCAAGGTCACCGGGATCTTGGCGCCATCACGCGCAGTAGCCCATCGATACTCGGCTACATAATGGGCACTGTCGAACCCGCCAAGCACCGGCTCGCGCTTGAGTTCCTTCTTTTGTCCGGTGGCGACATCGTAGTCGTAGGTCGTCGAGGGCGTCGTCGGCGAGGTGTAGATATACCTCAGCAACGTCGTGTTCGACTCGGTGTTGTTACCGAGATACATCGTATAAGCCGGGTCGGCTGCATCCATCAAAAAGGACTTGCCGGTAGCCCATGAATGAACGCGTAGATTTTGAAGGCCACCAGAACGTTCCGATATGGCCAAGAAGCCGTCGAAGGCCTCGAAACTGTCGACGAAGGCATCGGTTCGATGAGCAATCACGTCGCGCCAGCTATTGCGATCACTCACTTTCGAAATAGGCACTTCAACGATACGAAAGTTCTTTGCCTGCCAGTTCGTCCTAATGATGAATCGATCGCCGATATCCTCCAGCTGATATTCATGATCGCGCTCACGGGGTAAGGCAACCTTGAACGACAGCTCAGCATCGTTTGCATCGGCGTATCGATATTCCGACGAAACAGTGCTTTGCGAAACGATGAACAGAAATCGATCGGTCTTTGATTTGCCGATACCCATGTAGAAGCTGTCGTCTTCTTGCTGATAAACCAGCGAGTCCGACGTCATCTCGGTGCCGCGTCGGTGTTTGTAGACAGCATTACCCAGCAACGTCTGGGGATCTTTACGGATATACAGCAGCGTACTGTTATCGTTCGCCCATGCCAGATTTGCTTCTACGTTGGTCAAGACATCGGGCAAAAACTCGCCCGACTGCAGATCCTTGATGCGAACTTCATATTGGCGACGACCGACGAAATCTTCTGCAATAGCAGCCCAGCGTCCATCGACGCTGACTTCAAGCTCCGCCAGTTGGTAGAACTCGCGGCCTGCAGCGCGCTCATTGCCATCGACGATGATTTCTTCAGCTGCTTCGAGCGACCCTTTCTTCCGGGCAAAAATGGGGTACTGCTTGCCGGTCTCATAACGGGAGTAATACCAATAGCCGTTACGGCGCTGCGGCACCGTCGCATCGTCTTGTTTCAGGCGACCAATGATTTCATCGTAAATTTTCTGCTCGAGCGGGCGGTGCGGCGCCATGACAGCAGCAAGGTAGTCGTTCTCGGCTTTCAGATAGGCGAGCATTTCGGGATTCTTTCGCTCATCGTCGCGCAGCCAATACCAAGGATCTTGCCTTTCACCGAAAGGGGACTTCACGACGTGTGGCTTTTGCGCAGCGCGAGGTGTGGACATTTTTTCGGCAGCCATCGTGGTCATAGAGGTCAACAGCAGAGTGAGGGCGATGAGGCCCAGTCGAGAGGCTTGGAACATGTCACGGCATCTCCTCAGTTTCGGTTTTCAGTCGCCTGCATGTCTTTGTCGAGCATGAAGGACATCACCAACGATATCAGCGATAACGCGGCACAAAACGCGAGCATCGGCACGGGCGTATCGGTCGGCATGAAGCCGACGGCTTGGACCGCGAGCGCAGCCATCGCTTGCTGCGAGAAGCCTATCAGGCCGGAGGCCGCGCCAGCATATCCAGGCGCCAATCGAACGGCTGTCGCCGTGATATGAGGTAACGCCAAGCCTTGCGCGAGTGCCAAGGGGAACATCGGCAAGAACCAATAGATGGGGTGAGTGAGTCCCACGGCCACGAATCCGAAGGCGAGGCAGGCGGCTCCCGCCTGCAGCAAAATGCCAAAACGCGCAACGCGCTCCATGCTCGCATGTCCGCGCAGACGTGAAACATAGAGATTGCCGAGAAAGTAACCCGACGACAGAAAGAAAACGTACAGACCGAAATCGGTCGCTGGCTTTCCGAGCATATCGCTCATGACATAAGGAGCCAGCGTGATGAAGCCGAGATACAGCGCATAGATCACGCCAGCATCGACGGCACACTCGAGGAATGCACGCTTACGCAACAATTTGGCTGACGCCCGGCCGACTTCCGCCAGAGTCAAAGAATCCACACGGAAGACGCGGGTCTCGGGTAGCCAACGCCACGCAGCAAGCCCGATCACGATGGACATTAGCAGCAGCAAGACAAATGGCGCATGCCAGCCCGCAGATTCGGTGATGAGGCCGCCAAGATAAGGTGAAATTGCCGTACCCATCATCATCACGAGAGTGAGGTGCGCTAGGCCCCGCGCCAGACGCCAGTCGTTATAGATATCGCCAAGCACGGCACGAGCAACCGTGGTGTTGGCCGCACAGCCGATCGCTTGTACCGCTCGCGCGAATACGAGTAGTTCTAGTGTCGGTGCAAAGGTGGCGAGGATGGACCCAACAAAGAAAAACACCAGCCCACCGATGATCAGGGGTCGGCGACCGTACCGATCTGATAATGGCCCTGCGAGCGGAATGCCGGCTGCGAACGTGAATAGAAAAACGCTGATAATCGCTTGTGTCGCAGCGGTCGTCGCACCGAATTCGTCGCGGATCGCTGGTAACGCCGGGATCAAGAGCAGGGTGGAAATAGGCCCCAGAGCACTCGATGCTGCGAGGAGCGCCAACAGCCCGCGATCGGCTTTGGCCGACGCGGGTTCGTTCGTAGATTCAGTCACGTCGTGAGGCCGCCTACACAGACGTACTTCATCTCAGTGTATTCGTCGATGCCATAGCGTGAGCCTTCGCGGCCGAGACCCGACTCTTTCATACCGCCGAACGGAGCGACTTCCGTTGACATCAAGCCGGTGTTAACACCGACGAGTCCGTACTCGAGCGCTTCTTGCACGCGCCAACTGCGTGCGAGATCTCGGGTGTAGAAGTAGGCAGCAAGGCCGAACTCCGTATCGTTGGCCATCCGGATCGCGTCCGCTTCAGTTTCGAAGCGAAACAGCGGAGCGACGGGCCCAAAGGTTTCTTCCCGCGCGACTCGCATCTGCGGGGTGACATCGAGAAGTATCGTCGGTTCGAAGAAAGTGCCGCCGAGCGCGTGCGGTTTGCCGCCGCAAGCGATCCGCGCGCCATGCTCGACGGCATCGGCGATATGCGCCTGAACTTTTGCAACGGCACGTTGATCAATCAGTGGGCCCTGGTCGGTCGGTCCTTGTAAGCCATCGCCAACACGAAGGGCGGATACGGCCTGTGCCAACTTGGCAGCAAATGCCTCATAGACGCCGCTTTGCACATAGAGGCGATTTGCGCAGACGCAGGTTTGCCCCGTGTTGCGGTATTTGCTCGCCATCGCGCCTTGAACGGCAGCATCAAGATCAGCGTCGTCAAAGACGATGAAGGGCGCATTACCACCTAACTCCATCGACACCTTTTTTACGGTATCGGCGCACTGGGCGATCAGTTTTTTGCCAACGGCAGTCGAACCGGTGAAGCTCAGTTTGCGAACTAGTGGATTGCGCGTCAGCTCACCACCGATCTGTTCGGCATCGCCGGTCACGATGTTGAATACGCCAGCCGGAACACCCGCGCGCTGCGCGAGTTCGGCCAAGGCCAGTGCCGAAAATGGAGTCTGCGGCGCGGGTTTGCACACGAACGTGCAGCCGGCGGCCAGCGCTGGGCCGAGTTTGCGAGTGATCATTGCCGCTGGAAAATTCCAGGGCGTGATCGCTGCCGCAACGCCGACCGGCTGTCGTAACACCATGACGCGAGAATCGCCCCGGAAAGTCGGGATGACATCACCGTAGATACGTTTGCCTTCTTCAGCGAACCATTCGATGAAGGAGGCTGCATAGGCGATTTCCCCCTTGGATTCGGCCAAAGGTTTGCCTTGTTCGGCCGTCATGATGATGGCCAAGTCGTTCGTATTGGCAATCATCAAGTCGGCGAAGCGACGCAGGATGACGGCGCGTTCTTTAGCCGTTTTTCGTGACCACATCGGTAGGGCTGCAGCTGCCGCTTCGATCGCAAGCTTGGTTTCCGCGGCTCCCATCATCGGTACTTCGCCGACGACACTGCCATTAGCCGGATTGTGAATGGCGATGCGGCGCCCGTCAGCGGCGCTGCTCCAGCTACCCGCGATCCAGGCGTCTTGCTTCAGTAATGACGTGTCGTCGAGTTTCATGGAGATTGGATTCCGTATTGAGCTCGATACGCCTCGAGCGCAGCGCGTTGCTCGGCTGGTAGGTCACTCGCGATGAGATCGGCCAGGGTCAGCAAGCTGACGCAACGCAAACCGAATTGCTGTTGGACTTCCTGTACGGCCGAGTGATCACCCGCGCCACGCTCTTGTCGATCCAGTGCGAGCAATACTGCAACCGGCTCGGCACCCGATTTTTTGATCAGATCGACAGACTCGCGAATCGCGGTGCCGGCTGTAATCACATCATCGACGATCACGACTCGTCCCGCGAGTGGCTGACCCACGATCAGACCGCCCTCACCATGATCTTTGGCTTCTTTGCGGTTGAACGACCAGGGTGCGCGAACACCATGGTGTTCCGCTAGCGCGACGGCGGTCGATGCAACGAGCGGAATGCCTTTATACGCTGGGCCGAAGAGCATGTCGTAGCCCACGCCCGACTGAACCAAGGCAGCGGCATAACACTGCCCCAGAATCGCCAAGGCTTCGCCGTCGTTGAATAAGCCCGCATTGAAGAAATAGGGGCTCTCGCGACCCGATTTCAGGGTGAATTTCCCGAAGCGCAAAGCGGATCGGGCGAGGGCCAGGTCGATGAATCTGCGTTGATAAGGCTGCATGTCGCTATCATACCGCCGTGCGCGTCATCACTCTGAATGCCAATGGAATCCGTTCCGCTGCCAGCAAGGGCGCTTTCGCCTGGTTGCGTCAGCAGAATGCCGATGTCATCTGTCTGCAAGAGACCAAGGCACAAGAGCATCAACTGGCCGGTCATGACGTCGATTTGGACGGCTATCACCGCTACTTCTTCGATGCCGAGCGGCCCGGCTACTCGGGAGTCGCACTGTATTGCAAAGCCAAGCCGGATGAGGTGATTCGCGGCTTCGGTGTGCCAGAGTTCGATCGTGAGGGTCGCTATCTGGAAGCGCGCTTCGGCCAACTGGCGGTGGTTTCCTTATATCTGCCCTCGGGTTCTTCGGGTCCCGAGCGTCAGGCTTCCAAGTTTCGTTTCCTCGACGCTTTCATGCCGCATTTGCGCAAGCTCAAGCGCCGCAAACAGGACACCATCCTCTGTGGCGATTGGAATATCGCCCATCGCGAAATCGATTTGCGTAACTGGAAGTCGAACCAGAAAAACTCGGGATTTTTACCCGAGGAGCGCGCTTGGCTCGATGAGTTATTCGGGCCAACCGGGTTCGTCGATGCTTTCCGTGAGGTCAACGACCAACCGAACGAATACACCTGGTGGTCCAATCGGGGACAAGCTTGGGCAAAGAACGTGGGGTGGCGCATCGATTATCAAATCGTGAGCCCGCGTTTGGCCGGTACGGCTAAGGCCGCCTCGATATATAAGTCTGAACGGTTTTCGGATCACGCTCCGCTGACGCTCGACTATCAACTGTGATCAAGCCTTATCTCGCCCGCGAATCTTTGGCCGCTTTTTTTGTTGGCATTTCATCGGGGTTCCCTTACGCGATGATCGGTGCGACGCTGACCACGCGGCTCGCGCAGGATGGCATCGACAAGCGCGCGATCACGGCTTTTGCGCTGGCTTTTCTGGTCTATAACCTAAAGCCCTTATGGGCCTGGGTGGTTGACGGGGTCCGTCTGCCGCTAATCGGCCGTCTCGGTCAACGAGTTTCGTGGATGATTTTCTCCGGGATTCTCGTCATCGCTGCTACTTTCAATCTGGCGTTCGTCGATCCTGCCGCCAGCCTGCAGGCGACGATCATGGCTGCAGTCTTGCTCGGTTTGGCTGGCGCTACGTACGACATCGTCATCGATGCTTATCGCATCGAAACTCTGCAGCCACATCAACTGGGTATCGGTGCAGGGATGTCCCAGTACGGTTGGCGTATCGGTTCTGCTGCAGCGGGAGCTGTGGCGTTGCTCGTCGCGGCGCGAGAGGGTTGGTCTGCCGCATACATGGTATGTGCCGCTTTCGCTTTGCCCGCCATGCTGACGGCATTGCTGATCGGTGAGCCGACACGACGTGAGGTGATCTCGGAGCGACGCGGCCTTGGTTCCGCTTGGCGTGCCATCGAGGGACCATTCCGAGAATTCTTGCAGCGACCAGGCGCCAGCCTCGTGCTTGCATTCGTGTTGGTACACAAGGTCGGTGACACCTTGGCGAACTTGACCTTTCGCTTACTGTTCGACGACCTCGGTTATACCAACGACGAGATTGCCGTGTATGACGTGGGCGTCGGCTTTTGGGCTTTTCTGATCGGTATTTTTATTGGCGGCTTGATCTTTGGACGCTGGGGTTTGCAGCGCTCGGTGCTGTTGGCACTTGTCTTGATGGCCGCCTCCAATTTGTCTTTTGCGGGCTTAGCCGCTGCGGGGCACAGCAACTTGGGGCTTGCCGCGGCGATCGGTTTCGAAAATTTTGCGAGCGGCTATGGCGGCGTCGTTGTCGTCGCGTATTTTTCGGCACTGTGTAATTTGCGATTTACCGCCGCGCAGTACGCACTCATTTCGGCAGCCGCAAGCGTGATCGGACGAGTATTGACCGGAACGACAGCCGGCTCTTTGATCGAATCAATGGGTTATGTCGACTTTTATCTGCTCACGACGCTTGCGGCACTACCGGGGGTGTTGCTGTTCCTGTTCATGATGCGTCGTGGACTCGTGGAGGAATCCTTAGGTAGTGCCGGACGGAGTCAGTGATGACACAGCGTCTGTGCCAACTTGCTGATCTCGAAGCGACCGGTAGCGTCGGATTTCAGGTAGGTGAGGGCGACTGGCCGTTACGCGGATTTGTAGCGCGGCTTCCCGATGGCAGTGGTTTTCGTGCGTGGGTGAATCGGTGCCCGCATGCGCGTCATCCGCTAGATCTGTTGCCCGGGCGCTTTCTGACGGCGGATGGCCAGTGGATTCAATGCTCTTCACACGGTGCGCTGTTTGCACCCGACTCAGGCGTATGCGTGGCAGGCCCCTGCGTCGGGAAGGGTTTGCAGCCCATCCCGATCATCGTGACAGAGGATGAAATCAGACTGGCCGAGCCATCGCCGAACGGCGACAATGCGCGCCGCGCATCATGATTGAATCCTTCCTCAAATTTTTCGTCGTGTTCTTCCTCGTGGTCGAACCGATTTCGCTCGTTCCGGTGTTTGCGACTCTGACCGAGGGGGCGAGCGCGCAGTATCGTCGTCGCATGGCCATCAAGTCGGTCATCGTGGCGGGCTTGATCATTCTTGGCTTCGCGTTGAGTGGCGCTGCATTTTTGAGCGCTATGGGAATCAGCATCGATTCGTTCCGTATTTTCGGTGGCTTGCTGCTGTTCCTGGTTGCGCTAGAGATGGTGTTTGCACGTGAGTCGGGGACGCGAACCTCGACTGATGAGCAGGCCGAGAGCCGCCGTCGTGCCGATATTTCAGTCTTTCCGCTGGCTTTCCCGTTTATGTCGGGCCCGGGCGCATTGACGACTATCTTGTTGTGGTTTGGCCCTGTGTCCGTGATCGATCAGCCCGTATTGTTTGCCGCGCTGTCTGCAGCGGCGTTGCTTGTTCTTGCGATTTCTTTGGGAATGATGTTGGCAGCAGGGCCACTGATGCGATTGCTCGGCGCAACAGGCACTAACGTCGTCAATCGACTTTTGGGTGTGATTTTGGGCGCTCTGGCGGTTCAGTTCATCGTCGATGGGATTCGCGCAAGCTTTGGCATCGCGATTTGACGTTAGAGTCGTCGGAACGAGAGATCCCACACGCCATGGCCCAGTCTCTGACCGCGCTTTTCAAAGCGAGTCAGAGCGCGCCACGCGGGTCGTGGTACGAATCCATCGCAACCGCCTTGCTCCTCACTGCGATTAGAGAACGACGGGTTCTCGCCGATCACTTCGCGCATTTGCAAGGCGTAGGGTTCCCAGTCCGTCGCCAACTGCAGTAATCCGCCCGGCTTGATCTTTCGCGCCAGCAGTTCAACGAAAGGCGACTGGATCAGTCGGCGTTTGTGATGGCGCTTCTTGTGCCAGGGATCTGGGAATAGGATCAATACTTCTGACAAGGACGAATCGGCGAGTCGCTTCTCCAGTACCTCGACTGCGTCATGGCAAATGACCTTGAGATTGCTCAGACCGAGTTCTTTGGCCTGTAGCAATGCATGGCCGACCCCGGCTCGATGCACTTCGATGCCGATGAAGTCTCGATCGGGAGACTGCCGCGCATACTCCACCAGGTTGTCGCCATTACCAAAACCGATTTCGACGACCTTGTCGGCGGGTCTCCCAAAGATATCCGTCAGCGCGAGTTCTTGTTGTCGTTCGGGCTCGATGTTGATGCCGAAAGTTGGCCAATCGAGTTCGAGTGCGCGACGCTGCGCCTCGGTCATTCGGCCTGCGCGAAGCACGAAGCTGCGGATAGCGCGACGAGGCGGCGGGGTGGATTGCTCTGACATGGTGCAATTATGACAGTCGAGCGCATTCAGGACTTGCGCCGGCGGCTTGCAATTGCGAAAGTTCCGCCCCGGTTCTTCCAGCCCGACTTCTAAGGATTCCTCGAGCCATGCCTGATCTCGCCCATACTGAAGTTCTGCGTTACAACGCTGGTGGCAAAGAGTTCGCGAGCTATGTCGCTTCCGACTCGGCGCGCTCAGGCAAGCGGCCGGGCATCATCGTTCTGCCGGAGTGGTGGGGCCTCAACGACTATCTGCGGCGCCGAGCTCGCGAGCTCGCGGGTCTCGGGTTCGTAGCGATGGCAACCGATGTCTACGGCGATGGACGCGAAGCCGCTGATTCGACCGAAGCGGGTCAGTTGATGGGCGGATTGTTTGCCGATATCCCGTCGCTCAATGCGCGCTTGCAAGCCGCTTACGAGCAGCTTCGCGCGCATCCGCTCGTCGATCCCGAGCGCATCGGTGCGATGGGGTATTGCCTAGGCGGTGCGCTGTCGCTGCACATGGGACGGCTCGGCATTCCGCTCAAGGGCGTAGCGAGCTTCCATGGCGCTCTCACTCGTGCCCATGAAGCGAAAAAGGGCGAGTTCAAGGCATCCGTTCTGATTTGCCACGGCGAGGCCGATGGCATGGTGCCAGCGGAAGATCAGGCGAATTTCCGTAAGGAAATGGACGAGCTCGGTGTCGATTACACGTTCAATTCTTACCCAGGCGCGAAGCACGGCTTCACGAATCCCGAAGCGACTGAGAAAGGCAAGAAGTACAACTTGCCTCTCGCCTATGACGAGAAGACCGATCGTCAGTCTTGGGAAGACATGAAAGCCTTCTGGGCGAAGGCTTTTCGCTGATCCCGATCGGCTATTCGTCGAAGCGCAGGTGCTTGACGCTTTTACCGTGACGGCGGATCAAGCGTAGCGCTTCGATGCCGATGCGGATGTGTCGCTCGACGAATACATCGGTGACCACGCGATCCGACGCTTCGGTCTTGACGCCTTCCGGAACCATCGGCTGATCGCTCACCAGCAGCAGCGCTCCCGATGGAATCGAGTTGGCGAAGCCTGCAGCGAAAATAGTGGCGGTCTCCATATCGATCGCCATGCAGCGTGTTTTGCGCAGGTATTCCTTGAATTCGTCGTCGTGTTCCCACACACGTCGGTTGGTCGTGTAAACCGTGCCAGTCCAGTAGTCACAATCGAGATCGCGGATCATCGTTGACACGGCGCGCTGCAAACTGAATGCCGGCAGCGCTGGCACTTCGGGCAGCAAATAATCGTTTGACGTGCCTTCGCCGCGAATGGCGGCAATGGGCAGCACGAGATCACCGATCTGATTTTTGCGTTTCAGACCACCGCATTTACCAAGCAGCAGCACCGACTTGGGTGAGATGGCCGAGAGCAAATCCATGACGGTGGCGGCATTGGCGCTACCCATCCCGAAGTTGATCATGGTGATGCCGTCGGCGGTCGCATTCGGCATCGGACGATTTGTGCCGCGGATCTCTGCGCCGGTCATTTTCGAGAACAAATCGAGGTAGTGCCCGAAGTTCGTGAGCAGAATATGCTCCCCGAAGTCCTCGAGCGCAGAGCCCGTATAGCGGGGCAGCCAGTTATCGACGATTTCTTTCTTGGTTTTCATGGGGCGCGACGTTAGCACGCAAAGCGCCATGGCGATGATAGGTCGGGTATGGCAACGTGGGGGCTTGACGCTGTTGTAGTGTTATATTTATATATAACACCTCGATGCTATGGCCTACAGGAATCCCCATGAAAGCCTTTCAATCTCTGCTCGTTGGAGTCTTAGTGACCACTTCCCTCTATTCAACCGCTACCTCTGCGAATGCCGCGACCGCCGCAGCTCCGCTGATCGAGCGCAGCAAGCTCTTCGGTAACCCGAGCCGTTCGGGCGCCTCTCTATCGCCGAATGGCCAGTGGCTATCGTGGTTAGCGCCGCGCGATGGCGTTATGAACATTTGGGTTGCACCGGTAGCCGATCTTGGCGCGGCCAAGCCGTTAACGGCCTCGAAAGATCGTCCGATCCGTCAGTCGTTTTGGTCGCCCGATAGCAGCATGGTGATGTACGTCCAAGATAAGGGCGGCGACGAAAATTTCCTGCTCTACGCCATCGATATCGCGAGCGGTAACGAGCGCACTTTGACGCCCTTCGAAAAAACGCGCGTCCAGATCATCAATGTCTCTCCGCTCATCAAAGATCGTATCTTGGTGGGCTTGAATAATCGCGATGCCCGTTGGCACGACGTGCACAGTTTGGAGTTGAAGACCGGTAAGTTGACGGAAGTCATGCGTGGCGATGGCTATGCCGGCTTTTTGGCCGATGCCAATCTTGCCATTCGGATGGCCCTTCGACCCAATGCAGACGGCGGCTATGATTTCTTCACCGTTAGCAACAATACCGTCGAAGAAAAACCCATTGCCTCAACCACACTCGAGGATTCTTTGACCACCCAGCCCAGTGGGTTCACCACGGATGGTAAAACGCTGTATTGGATCGACAGTCGTGGACGTAACACCGCCGCTTTGATCGCACAGGATGTGGCCACTGGCAAAACGCGCGTCGTCGGCGAGAACTCACGCGCGGACATCAGCAACGCCATGAGCAACCCGAAAACGGGTGAGATCGAGGCCTATGCCGTCACGTACTTGCGTGATGAGTGGGTTGCGATCGATCCGAAGATCGGCGCTGATCTCGCCTGGCTGCGAGAACAACTGAGGGGTGATGTCAGCGTTACGACGCGCACAGAAGACGATCAGTTGTGGACCGTTGCTGTAGACCCCGTGGTTTCGTCGCCGTCAGTACATTTGTTTGATCGTCGGCAGCGAAAGCTCACGGAGCTCTATGTCTCGCGCCCCGAGTTGGTTGGTGCGCCGTTGCAGACCATGCATACGCTCGAAATCAAATCGCGCGACGGCTTGACGCTTCCGAGCTACCTCACCTTGCCGCCCGGTAGCGATACCAACAGCGACGGTCGTCCTGAGACGCCCGTACCGTTGGTCTTGTTGGTGCACGGTGGCCCGTGGGCGCGCGACGATTTCGGCTATAACCCGTATCACCAGTGGCTAGCCAATCGTGGCTATGCTGTGCTGTCAGTCAACTATCGCGGCTCTACCGGTTTCGGCAAGAGCTTCATCGAGGCCGCCAATCTCGAATGGGCTGGCAAGATGCACGACGACTTAATCGACGCAGTGCAGTGGGCGATCAATCAGAAAATATCGCCAGCGGACAAAATCGCGATCATGGGCGGATCCTATGGTGGCTACGCGACGTTGGTCGGCCTGACTTTCACGCCGACGACCTTCGCGTGCGGAGTCGACATCGTTGGGCCTTCGAATCTCGAAACCTTATTGAAAACCATTCCTCCGTACTGGACTGCGGGCATTCAGCAGTTTCACCGCCGTATGGGCAATCCCAACACACCCGAGGGTCTCGCGCTCCTCAAGGAGCGTTCACCGCTCTACAAAGCCGGTAACATCGTCAAACCGCTGTTGATCGGGCAGGGTGCCAACGATCCACGCGTCAATCAGGCGGAGTCCGATCAGATCGTCAATGAGATGCAGAAAAAAGGCATACCGGTGACTTACGTGTTGTTCCCTGACGAAGGTCACGGCTTTGCGCGTCCTGAAAACAACATCGCTTTCAATGCGGTAACGGAAAACTTCCTCGCCACATGTCTGGGTGGTCGCGCCGAGCCGATCGGCGCTACGGTCAAATCCTCTTCTGCTCAAGTGCCGGTCGGTGCTTCGTTCACACCGGGGCTCGAAGCTGCCTTGAAGTGAAGTTCGATCTACAGCCGAATTTGACAGGTTCGCTCGTGTCACTGCGCCCTTTGCGGCGCAGTGACCGCGAAGCGCTGTTTGCTGTCGCTAGCGATCCGTTGATTTGGGAGCAGCACCCCGAACCCAATCGTTGGCAAGAAGCCGTCTTCGATAAGCTATTTGAGCGCTTGATGGACTCCGGTGGCGCCTTGTTGGTCTGTGACACAGCCAGTGGTGCGGCCATCGGGTCTTCCAGTTATTACGCCTGGAATCCGGAAGCGAACGATGTCGTTATCGGCTACACGTTTTTGGCACGTCGTGTTTGGGGTGGCCGGTACAACGCCGAGTTGAAAAAACTCATGATCGATCATGCGTTTCGTTTCGTCGATCGCGTTTGGTTTCACGTCGGCACTGGTAACCGCCGCTCGCAAATGGCTATGACCAAAATTGGCGCGCAGTTGTCGCATGAAGCCGTTCGCGAGAGTGGTGGCGTGGTCACGTCCTTTTTGCATTATTTTATCGACCGCGATGGCTGGAAGGCGCGCAAATGAAGTTGTGGACCTATGTTCGTCGCTTCGACTTCGAAGGAACGGCGTATCGCGTCGATATCGGCGCCGGTTTGAAAACGGTGGAGAGCATCCTTCGCTGCGGTAGTGCTGAACTCGCTCGCGACTTCACTGATGTGCTAGCGACAGACGGCACGAGAAACCATCATCTGACTCATCGATTGAACGATGGTCGCTTGATGGAGATCGAAGCGGGTTATATCAACTGGGTCAACACGGCGATCCGAGTGACTGTTGATGGCGTCCTCATTCATGAGAGCCATCCAGGCAAAGATATTCGGATGCCGACGGCTGGGTCGAAAGATCCGGAGAAAGCGGCTCGCTTGCAAGCGGAGCAAGCGGCGCAGTGGGGACGTAACAAGTATTCCTTTTACGTCGATGTCGGCCTCGGTGCGATGTTTTTCATTCTGGCTAAGCTCACCGACGATCTGCCGTTCGCGGCGATCACAACCGCCGTTGCAGGCCTTGCTGTCGCTGTCGTGCAGCGTTTCGTGAAAGTAGATTTGCTGGGCGGACTTGCCATGTTTGGCGTTGCCATGTTGCTGGTGTCAGCAGCCTTTTCTTATGCGTTTGATGATGACTGGGCAGTCAAGATGAAGAGCACGATTTTGGGTGTTCTGGTCGCGACACTCATGTTTGGCGACGCCGCGTTCAACCGAGGACGCTACTTCGGAGGGCGCCTCGCGCGTTACATGCCGATGCCGATCGTGCCACGACGTTTGGCGCTCGGGATGGCGGTGCTTGGTGTGGTGATGGCGGGCGTTAACTGGCTCGTAGCAACGTATCTATCTACGGATCTGTGGTTGTATTACACGAGCTTCGGCGATTTCATTTTGACCGTGACGCTGGTCTTCGGTGTCATGCGCTACGCGCAGCGCCGAGAAGACGAAACGGAGTAGTTATTCCGCCCAAGCTTTCTGCAAGCTGGCGACGGCCTTCTTGCCACCGTTCTTGCGCACGTAGTCGAGAATGAAGTTGCGATGCCGTCCGATCTGATCTCTCGGCAGCGCGAGCTTGTCGTAGGCGGCGGGGACGCTAGCCATGTCTTTGGGCAAATCGGCCGCGAGCACGTTGGCAGCTTGGTTGATGACGCGTTCGGTGCCAGGTAGAGATTCGGTCAGAGCGACGAACTCCGATTCCGGGAGACGGATTTTGGCGACATGCAGTAAAGTGCCAGTCGCGGCGACGGACTTGGAGACGGGCAGCTCCAAGGCAAAGCCGAGCTCGCGCACGACTTCGTCGACGCCACCCTGCACTTGGGCGGCGGCCGAAGTAACGGTGACGCAGGACAACACGATAGCGCAGAGTGCGTGGCGAAACGCCATATACAGGATCCTCCCCTAGAGGCACTGTACGTTGTCGCACACAAGTCTTTGCTGGAATAAGTCCCAAAACGCAATCTATTCTTTGGTAGCCAGGTAATTACATGCGCCGAGTGCACATCATCGACGTCTTCACCGCCGAGCCCTTCCTCGGGAACCCGGTGGCGGTGGTTTTGGACGCTGAAGACCTATCGACCGCGCAGATGCAGTCCATCGCCCGTTGGACCAATCTCTCGGAGACGACCTTTGTTCTAAAGCCGACGGTCCCGGGTGCGGATTACCGCTTGCGTATTTTCACGCCACGCAGCGAGCTCCCCTTTGCGGGGCATCCGACACTCGGCAGTGCGCACGCGGTCTTGTCCGCCGGCGTAGTGAAGGGCGGTGACCGACTCGTTCAGGAGTGTGCAGCCGGTCAGATTGTCATCATTCCGTCACGAACCGATGGCGTGACGAAATACCGTTTGCGTATGCCTAAGGCCGCGACGAACACGATGCCTGAGCAAACGGTTGCCGAGTTGATCGAGGCGCTCGGCGGCCAGATTGATTCCGCAAGAATACCGATGGTTATCGACGTGGGGCCAAAATGGTTGGTAGCCAAACTTATCTCCGTCGAAGAGCTGATCGCGATCGCGCCTAATTGGGATGCCGTGCGCTCACTTGAGCTGTCACTCGGCATCACGGGAGTGACTCTGTATGCCGAGTCTGGGGTCGGGATCGAGGTTCGCTCGTTTGCTCCGTCCCAAGGCGTTGAGGAAGATCCAGTCTGCGGCAGCGGCAACGGTGCCGTGGCGGTCTTTCGACAGCTGTCCGGCGAGCTTCAGCTCGGTGAGCGATACACCGCAGCCCAGGGGCGATGTGTCGGACGTCGAGGTCAGATTGACGTTGAGCTTGGGCTCGACGGGGAAGTTTGGGTCGGTGGCGCGTGCATCACCACCCTCACCGGATCATTCGCGGGGTAGAGGCCGAGTGGCAAGCCACAGGGCGAGGCCTGCGAGAAACAAACCGACGAGGCCGATGATCCAGGTGAAGCCGAACCAATAGGCGCTGATCGCCCAGCTTGCGCTGATGCCGATGACGGCAAGGATTTTCCCGCGTCGCGACACTCGTCCGCCGTCTTCCCAATCGCGCAGCGGTTTGCCGAAACGACGATGCTGCAACAGTTTTTCCCGCCAGTGCGGTGCTCCCTTGCCGAAAGCCCACGCGCCGATGATCAGAAAGATGGTGGTCGGCAGGATCGGTATGAACGCATTGACCAATCCGATCGACGTGCTGAGCACGCCGAGCACACGCCAGAGCAAGAGCCCGAGCGGGATGCCGAACAGTAGTTTTCGGGCGATTCGATGGTCTGGTGGAGGAGAGTTCAAGGCGGAAATCGCTGCAGCGAGGCTGCAGTGTGCCAGATGCGGTCACGACTGTCTGCGGATCTAGGCGCGACTGTACATCCGAGCGTATCGTGGGTCCCCGGGGGCAGTGTGTGATCCGCACTAGAGGGGAGTGACTACATGATCAAACCGTGTCTTGTGATGTTGGTACTGGTGGCGGGTGCCACTGGCTCATTGTCGGCTGCACCGCTTCAGGTAAATCCCGCAGGGCAGAAAGCGGCTGCACCCGATATTTCGGTCGGGAAGAACGGGGATGTGGCAATTCTTTGGGTAGACCGTTCGCCAAATGCGTCTGCTGCAGGCAGTCACGACCGCCATATCGCCGCAACGGATGTCTACGTCGCAATCTCGCGAGGCAATGGCAACGAGTTCTCCAGCGCCGTCAAGGTAAACGATTCAGTCGGTGCCGTTTGGGGGCAGCAGGTTAGTCGCCCACGTATCGTCGCGACGCCGAATGGAACGTGGCATGTTTCCTATGCCGTCAATGATTTGCATCCCACTCTCCAGAAAACTGCATTGACCACCCACTACACCCGATCAACGGATGGTGGTCGCACTTTCGAGACTGCTCGACGCCTATCAACTTTGACTGACCAGGATATGAGCGGAACGATCCATGGTGGTTTCGTGAGCGCGGCCGCATTCGGCACCATGGCCTCTGCCGCTGACGGCAGTATTCATGTGCTTTGGATCGATACGCGCCATATGCACCATGACAGTGAGTCTGGAGCGATGTATGCGGCCATCTCTCGCGATGATGGGCGCTCTTTTTCTGTTGAGCGCAGTATTGTCAATACGGGAGTTTGTCCGTGCTGTCAGTTGATGGCGGTAACCAATGATCGCAGCGAGTTGATTCTAGGTTCGCGAAAAGTGCTGCCAGGTAGTATTCGTCCCGCGACGGTCATGCGATTGGCATCGGCTTCGAATCAAACTCCGGAAGCGGTAAGTATTGGCGGTGCGCCTTGGCAAATCGCCGGGTGTCCTCTCAAGCCGACGGCCGTGGCTGCCGTCGGTGATCGAGTTTTTGCGGCGGTTCATAACGGCGGTGAAGAAAAGCCCGGCGTGATTTTTTCCGTCTCGAAGGACAACGTAGCTCATTTCGATTTCAAAGGTCTCGTGCATCCCGAGGCTGCGATCTCAGATGCACCGAGTATCGCGAGTAATGGTAAGACGGTACTCGTCGCCTGGCATGCAAGAGCAAACGGACCCCGTCATGTTTTCTACCGTCACTACAACTTGGATGGTGAGCCGCAGGGCGACGTTCAAGAATTGCCTACCGGTGAGAGCGCCGCCCAGTCGCCCGTATTGGCTGTTCGAGCGGACGGCGATTATCAGATCGTTTGGCAGCAGGGTGACAACGTCTTCACGGACGTGTTGAAGGCGCAGTAGAAATGTCATTGAATCGTGTCGTCGCAATTATCAGTCTAGCGCTGATTAGCCAATCAGCGTGGGCAGCCAATCCTGCTAAGGCGATTCACGCATCGGAGTTCAAGCAGATTCTCAATAGTCACCGCGGCGATCTTGTTGTCGTCAACTTTTGGGCAACCTGGTGCGCGCCGTGCCTCAAAGAAATACCCGATTTACTGAAACTCCAGAAAGAAAAATCATCGGAAGGCATGCAGTTAATAGGCATCGCCGTAGATGAACCGACAGCTAATTCCGCCGAGGTGGAGCGATTTCGTAGTCGCTACTTTCCCGAGTTTCGCACCTATGCTCGCGCCGGTGTCGAGATGGACGAACTCGCGCAGGTAATCGACCCCTCGTGGAACGAAGTTGTTCCGACCACGTATCTGCTCGATCGTGAAGGACGCGTCGTAAAACGAATTCAGGGTAAAAAAACGCTCGAGGAGTTTCGCACGGCTCTCGAGGCTATCAGTCGAAAGTGATTCGGATACGTCGACATCGAAAGCGCCAGCGATCACCGAGCCCCGGTGTGGAAAAAGTCTGAAATGAACGAGTCTCAACTGCGTGCTGGGTGACGACAGACGCGCGTGACCTCGCGAGCGAGCGCCGCGTAACTTGCGGCTGATGGGTGAAAACCATCATCAGAGAACTCATCGGGCTTTGGCTGAATGTTGATGGGCACGTAGAAAATTCCAGATTGGTTCTCAGCATACTGTCGCGCTGCGCGATCGTAGTCAGCCCCGCGCCAGCCGAGTATTTGTTTCAGCGGGTTCGGTAGCGCTGGGAAATATTCCAGTGGTGGAATGCCAAGAAGTGCAATCCGCGCGTGTGGGTAACGTTGCTGTACGGTCGTCACGAGGGATGCTAAGGCGGTAATCCATTCGTCGACGGCGGTAAGACTGGTGATGTCATTAACGCCTGTGGAAATCAGCACCAAGGCGACCTGATCGTCGTGCTCAAGTGACTCGGCAATCGAGTTGATTCGTTCGATCCGTGCGCCGATCTTGCCGTACGCTCTCCACTGCGTGTCAAAGCCGGTCTCTTGTTGCCAGTGTTCGGCAAGCTGCGCGGTAATCGTTTGGCTGGGTATGCGCGCGCCGACACCCGCGATGATCGAGTCACCGATGCCGACAATACGTTGTTGTGGCAGCGCACCGAATGCGCCGTGAAGTTCGCCCGCCGGGCCACTAAAGCGCGGGGTGCGCCGACGGACCCAGAGCGCCTGCGGCAGAACCCAGGGCAGTGATAACCAAAAGACAAGGTTGCGCATAACCCGGCATGATACGTGGCTCTGAAATTAACCGTTAATCGAGGGGAAGATGGAGATACATCACTCCGGTCATCAAGAGCGACCCCGCAGTATTAAGTCTTTTGCTTTCGAGTTTTTAATGATTGCGATTGCAGTTTTTGTTGGCTCTCTCGGAGAGTACTTTCTCGACCATCGCATCATCGAGGAGCGACTGCATAACGGCTTGGTTTCGATGCGGGATGATCTCGATACGGATCTTCGTAATCTCGATCGAATCATCGCGCAGTGCGATAGCGGTATCGCGTTTTTATTGCGAACTCGCCAGGCCGCTGTCGACTATCAAACTGGCAAGCTATCTGGCTCAGATTACCTTCGTCGTATCGTCGACGATCTACCGAATGTGTACATCTATCACACGTTCTTTATGGATCGAACGTCCTTTACTAATCTTTCATCAGCAGGCCTGATGAATGTCGAAGACTCTGCAGAGCTTCGAGCAACGATCTCAGAGTATTACGAGGTATATGGAAAGCGACTGAACGACAACAATGCCCTACTCGACAAAGAGGCCATCGCGTATTACGAGCGAAGCTTCCCATTACAAAGCGCGCTCGAGAGCGGGCGCTTCAACATCGAGGGGCGCCAAACGACAGAGCAAAATGTCGATATCTATCTGCGCTTACCGACCGTCCGCGAAAAATTACTAAGCGGTGAGCTGATCCCGGCAACCGATCAACTCATATTGCGCGTCGCCGATTACAAGGACATCCTCACTGAGATGCGACGCCTCAATCGTGAAGCGGCACGGCTATTGCGAGACCAGCAGATCGCCTCTTAAAATCGAGGGGCGCGGGCGTAGTTCAATGGTAGAACTGTAGCTTCCCAAGCTACTAACGTGGGTTCGATTCCCATCGCCCGCTCCATCTTCCTCCTCCGTAAGATTCAGACGTCTCCAGATGCTCTCAGATGAAGAGAGCAGAGGGGGGATTACAGTGGGTTGTTGCGGGATTCCCCGAAGAGAAGATGCTGGCGTGCTATCGGACGTTGTACTGACATCACACTCAGTTGTTCTTCTACGTCGTGATCGACAAATAGGTTAACGCCGTTCCGGCGCTCAGTGCGCAAATTGAGAAAACATCGGCGCTGATATCGATCCAAGCGTATTTGGAAATTTTCTCCGAAATCTTATAACAACGTGTCTCCTTGAATTCCTCTTCGGTATCA
>JBDKJA010000019.1:0-21899 GCA_039796795.1 Pseudomonadota bacterium | reverse complement strand
CGAAAAGATTCGCTCGGGTGTCATCGGCATGCTGCACTTGAACCGGATGCCGACCGAAACCGACGTCGCGTTGGCGACGGTGTTTTTCATGGCTGACCGAGCGATCTCGGGTGAAACCTTCGAGCCTTCGGGTGGATTACAGCAAGAGCGCACCATCACCGAGCGTGAACTTTTTGGTCGTGCGAAGCCCGAGCGCGTGCGTCGTATGGAAGGCGAGACGATCTGGTTGATCGGCGAACACATGACCGAACCACTTGCGGCGGTCGCGCGTTTGTTCCTCGCAGAAGGACACGTCGGTAACGTCGTCGCACTGACTCGTTCGGCAGAGGCAGGTGAACAGCTCCGCCTGACACTCGGAAGAGCCCTAGGACACGACCGTGTGAGTTATCTCACGATGGGAGATGACCTCGAAGCCCGCATGGATGAGGCGTATGCCACTCACGGCGCGCCGGCGGCTGTGATCTCGACGCCATTTGCACCCATTCCCCAAGCGCTCTTCGGTGTCGAAGGAAAAGATCATCTCGATGCAGTCGGCTTTGGCGCACTCGTTGAAACGAATTTGACGCATCACTTTCGGGTAGCGCGCAAGGTCTCCTTGTTTAAAGGAGCACGACTCATTCTCGTATCACCCGATGTACCAGTCGGCGGAAGCCTGCCGCAGTTCGCCATGGCCAATTTCGTCAAGACGACGCTACACGCCTTCACGGCGACACTGGGTGTGGAGAACGAGCGCTTGCCAACGGCGGTACCGGTGAACCAGGTCAATCTCACACGTCGCATGCGCAGCGAAGAACCGCGGGATGCCGCAGAGCAAGCTGAGGAATACACCCGCTTCGCGCATGCCGTACTGCTGGCCGCTGCGCCGATCGTCGAGGCGCAGGAGAGTCGATACCGAGCCCGCATCTATCGAGGTCTTGCGATCACGGTGTAAAGTCCGCGCGCATGAAACTCGAAGTAGTGCCGGTGACGGCGTTTCAGCAGAACTGCTCCGTCATCTGGTGTGAGAAGACCCTGCGTGCGGCGATCGTCGATCCGGGTGGTGATCTCGATCGCGTGTTGCAGGTCATCAAGGCACACGGACTCACGCTCGAGAAGATTCTGATCACGCATGCCCACCTCGATCATGCCGGTGCGACCGCCGAGCTTGCTCGTCGTTATTCATTGCCGATCGAAGGCCCGCACTCGGGCGACCAGTTCTGGATCGACCAGATGCCGGCGCAGGCAAAAATGTTCGGCTTCCCACCGAGTGAGGCCTTCTTGCCGACTCGATGGTTACAACAGGGTGATCGCGTTACGGTGGGTGAGCTCGAATTGGAAGTACGGCATTGTCCGGGCCACACCCCAGGGCATGTCGTTTTCTTTCATGCCCCTTCGCGATTTGCCATCGTGGGTGATGTGTTGTTCGCCGGATCGATCGGTCGCACCGATTTTCCGCGTGGCAACCATGCCGATTTGATCCGCTCGATTCGTGAGAATCTTTTTCCGCTCGGTGACGATGTGACATTTCTGCCGGGGCATGGACCCACGTCGACGTTCGGTGCCGAACGTCGCAGTAACCCCTTCGTTGCCGACGCGCTATTTCGCTGACGCTGCTGCGTCTAAAAGATGTCTCAGCCTAGCGGGGGCAACTGCGTCGTGATGATGTAGTGATCGACCAGCAAGGCTGCGAACAACCACATCAAATACGAAATCGAGAAACGGAAAACTTTCATCGGCAATTCCGCTCGCTCGGTCATTTTCAGGGCAAATGCGTAGTAGAGAAATCGCGCGTTCAAAACGATGGCAGCCGCAAGATAGATGAGCCCGCTCATCCGCGTGAGATAGGGCATCAAGGTCACGAGCACCAGCAGAACCGTATAAAGCAATACCTGCAGACGCGTGTAAGGAATGCCGTGAGTAACCGGCAACATCGGAATGCCTGCTTGCGCGTATTCGTCGCGACGCGCGATGGCCAAAGCCCAGAAATGCGGTGGCGTCCAGATGAAGATGATCAGGAACAACAACAATGCGTTCGGATCGATCGAGTTGGTGACTGCGGCCCAGCCGAGTACCGGTGGTGCAGCACCGGCAGCGCCACCGATGACGATATTTTGCGACGTCGCGCGTTTGAGAAAGACCGTGTAGATCACGGCGTACCCAATGAGCGAAGCAAAAGTCAGAACAGCCGTCAGCGGATTGACGAGCCACCACAAAATGACCATCGAAGCCGCAGCGAGTATGGCGGCAAACAGCAAAGCCTGTCGGGTTTGTAGACCGCCCGTAGGTAGGGGGCGACCACGGGTTCGCGACATTTGCTCGTCGATTTTTTGATCGAGCACATGATTGATCGCAGCAGCCGACGCCGCTGAAAGCGCAATGCCGATATTGCCGTAGACCAACGCCGCAAAGGGCGGCCATCCCGGGCTCGCGAGTAAGGTGCCGACGATCGCAGTGAAGACGATCAGTGCCACCACCCGAGGCTTAGTCAGCTCGTAGTAGAGCTTCCAAGTCGGTTGTCTCGTGACGCTGGCGCTTGCGGTAGACATGCTCAGGCTTCTCGCAAACGTCGATTGAAGACCAGCAACGACATGAGTAACAGCGCCGCACCCGCATTATGGCCCGTTGCCAGAGAGAGCGGGAACGCCTTGATGATCATCAATAGAGCGATCAGCCATTGCAGCGACAAGGCGCCGACGGCCCAAATAGCACCGTGGCGAACGAGCGCGGTCGGTGCGTTACGCCACGCGAGCCAAGCTGCCCAAAGAACCGCGAGTGTCGCGACGAGCGCCCAGGCTCGATGGGTAAAGTGAATGGCAACGCGCGCGGGATGATCGAGCACGCCACCTTCGTAATTGATATCGAGGCCACGCCAAATGACGAAGGCATCCGCGTAGTCCATATTCTTGGGAATCCATTGACCTTGGCAGGTCGGTAAGTCGGGACAGGCAACAGCCGCATAGTTGCTACTCGTCCAACCACCCAGAATGATCTGAACGGCCACCACGACAACAGCAATGATTCCTGCGCGTCGCGCCCCATTCAGAGCGGCGATTTTTGTTGCGCCTGCTTGGGGTTCGACGACGGCGGTTACTCGACGCATGCGCAGCCATAGCCACGTCAACAGACTGAGCGTGGTCAAACCACCGGTCAAATGCAGCACGACGATCAGCGGTTTGACGAGCCACCACACGGTGAAGGCACCGAGGATACCTTGCAGCACGACCGTTACGAGCAAGGTAACCGCATACGTGACGCTGACTGGCTTCTCGCGTCGGTAAGCGATAGCGATAGCCGTGATCAACACGATGATGAAGCCTAAGGTCGTCGCAGCATAGCGATGGATCATCTCGCGCCACGCCTTACCCGAGTCGTATTCCCAGCCGGGTGAGTAGGACTCGATCTTACCTTCTACCTTCTCCGCGCCTGCGGGCGTGACGTGACCATAGCAACCCGGCCAATCAGGGCAGCCGAGACCGGCATCGGTCAATCGCACCCAAGCTCCGAGCACGATGACAACGAGACACAGCAACATGCCGAGCAACGCAAGACGGCGCAGGGCTACTGCACCCGAGGGTATGGATGAAGTCATGATCAACCGATATGTGAGAGTTTGAGGAGTTTCTCGAGATCTTTGAGCAAGCCTTTCGGATTCTCGCGAGTGTCGAAGCGCATCATGAGATTACCGAGAGGATCGACGATGTAAACGTAAGGAACCACCGAGTCACGAGGAAACTGGCCGAGCCATTGACGCGTGACATCATCTTCCGCCGTGATGACTTTGAGCCCGGGATGCTCGCGATCGAGGAAAGCGTCATTACAGCAAGCTTTATCGGCGATGAAGATGCGTTGGACACGGTCCATATCTTCGGCGAGCAGCAAGCGGGTTTGACGAATCGTCCACAGCGCGTGCTGACAAGCTTTGTCACAACGACCGTCACCGATATAAATCAACGACCACTTATCTTGCAGTAGTGTTTGTGAAGGTGACGTCCCGTCGCGCTCGTTCAGCGTGATGGCTGTCAGCGGTCGAGCCGGGCTGATCAGTTCGCCATTGTTCGTCCCGCCTTCGGGTCGCCAACCGCCGATGTAATAGAGGTAGAACGATCCGAGCAGTGGCAAGAAGAACAAGGCCGCAAGGCCGATCAATGCAGCGCGACCGCGGGGTGCCTCGGATGTGGCGGGTGCCTCTTGGGTCATGATGACGTCCGCTTCCTCAAGTTCAAAGAAAAGTACAAAACCAACAGTAGTATCGCGAAACTCCACCACTGTATGGCGTAACCCCAGTTTTGCTCCGGTCCTTTGCCCGCAGCAAACGGCTGCCAATCGCGCAGATAACCTGCCTGATCTGCCTCGTCGAGCAACAACCACTGCGCTTCGAGTCGCGGCGCGCTATCGTCGACTGTTGCCAGAGCGAGCGCCAGTTCTTCGATACGCGGGAAGCTCGTGACACGGGGCCAAGATCCGCTGGTTGCCGGCGCTGCGCGACCGCCTGCAAGACCGGTCGAGGGCAGCTCGTCCAGACGACCTCGCAGCGTCACTCTCTGGCTGGTGTCAGCCGGAAGGGTGCTGCGCACTTCGGGCAATCGATCTCGATACCCTTCGAAAGGGACCCAACCGCGATTGACCAACAGCCAACGACCGTCATCGAGTTGCAGCGGGGTCAGAACGTCATAGCCCGCGCGACCCGCACGTGTTCGATTGTCGAGCAGGAATTGCCTCGTCGCATCCCAACGCCCCGATATCTCGACCTGTGCGAAGCGCGGTAGTTCCGTCGTGGAGCGAGAACCGAGCGTGACGACGGCGTCACTTTGGGTTTCGAAGTTCGCGACGATCTCGCGCTTAAACTCCGCACGGTTCCATTGCCAACGACCGAGACTGACGAACAACACCAGCAAGCACAGCGTTGCCACCGTCATCAGCCATGACGGGGAAAAGACCCTGCGGCCAACGACGATCTCGAGTTTCACGTGCCTATAATACCGGTTATGGAACTCTTCCGGATTGCAGTCGCCGTCGTCCTGGTCGGCATCGTGGTGAGCCTCGGCTCCGCTTTGTTTCACCTCATGAACGACAAAGGCGATTCTAAGAAGATGGTGCGTGCACTCACCGTACGCGTCGGTCTCTCTGTCGCACTCTTCCTGTTGCTGATGGCCGCGTGGGCACTCGGTTTCATTCAGCCGCTCGGCGTCCCGCGCTAACGTCTCGATTCGAGATGCCTTAAACGACGACGGGCCGGTGTTGCCGGCCCGCCTTCGGAGAGTCTTGTTGCCGGCATCCGCCGGCTGCGTTCGTCAGACCCAGTAGACGAATACGAAGAGTCCGAGCCACACCACGTCGACGAAGTGCCAGTACCAGGCAACCGCTTCGAACGCGAAGTGACGTTGCGGCGTGAAGTGACCTTTCATCGTGCGCAACCAGATCACGAACAGCATGATCGCCCCGAGCGTCACGTGCAGGCCGTGGAAACCCGTCAGCATGAAGAACGTCGAGCCATAGATTCCCGTCGAGAGCGTCAGACCAAGCTCGGTGTAGGCGTGGATGTATTCCTCGGCCTGCAGACCGAGGAACGCGAAGCCGAGCAGGAAGGTCAGTGCGAGGAAGATATTCAGAATGCGACGGTTACCTTCCTTAAGCGCATGGTGAGCGATCGTGATCGTCACGCCCGACAGCAACAGGATGGCAGTATTGATCGCCGGCAAGCCGAAAGCCGGAATCGTTTCGAAGCTGCCGTCGTCACGCGGACCGAGCGCAGCGGGGCCGTTGGTGGGCCACGTGGCGTTGTAATCCTGCCAAAGCAGCAATTTGTTGAAGATCTTCACGCCCTCGCCGCCCGTCCAGGGCACCGACAACTGACGTGCATAAAAGAGCGCACCGAAAAAGGCCGCAAAGAACATCACTTCCGAGAAGATGAACCACAGCATGCCCATGCGGAACGAGCGATCGACCTGGTTGTTGTACAGGCCGCCCTGGCTTTCCTTGATGACGACGCTGAACCAGCCGATGAACAGCGCGATGACCATCGCGATACCGACGATGAAGATACCGGGCCCGTACCACTCGTTGAGCCAGCCGCACAGGCCGATCATGAATACGAACAGCGTGGCAGAACCGTAGATAGGCCACACACTGTCGTGCGGGACGTAGTACTTGTCTTCCGAGTGGGTGGATGCGTGTGCGTTGGCCATATCAGTCTTCCTAGTTCAGCGCGGCGACCCGCGTCGAGTTGTCGTAAAAGGTGTACGAAAGCGTGATTCGATCGAGGCTCTTGGGCAGATGCGAATCGACGACGAAGCGAACAGGCATGACCTTCTCTTCGTCCTTATGGAATTTTTGCGGCGTGAAACAGAAGCATTCCGTCTTGCGGAAGAACGGCGTCGCCTTGCCTGGCGCTACGTTCGGGATGGCTTGGGCGACGGTGTCTTTGCCGGTCAAGTTATGCGCGACGTAGTCGACGACATACAACTTACCGGGCTGCACCTTCATCTCGGTGACGAGTGGCTTGAAGGTCCAATTGCCGACCGACGGCAGATCAGCGATGAACTCGACAGTCACCCAACGATCTTCATCCACTGGGGGAGCCGTCGCTTCTTCGAAGGTGCTAGCACGCAGTAAATCTTTGGGATTGCCTACGCCCGTGATATCGCAAATCACGTCATAAAGCGGCACGAGCGCAAAGCCGAAACCGAAAGCTCCGAGGGCGAACCCGAGCAATCGTAAAGTCAGTTTGCGGTTAGAACGGTTAAGTTCCTGGTGATCGATACGGGTTTCGTCGTTCATTGCCGAAACCCGAGTACCGACATCAGGATGAAAGCGAGATAGAACGCGAAGGCGACAAGGCCGAGCACGATGGCGCTGCGCTTGACGCGGCGTGATCGCTCGACTTCGTCGACCTTCGGTTCCATTAGCCTGGTCTTTACTTAGTGCTGGACGGTGCCGTGAGCCACGACTTCACGTGACGGCGGCGTTTCCCAGCTGTGGTACGGAGCGGGCGTCGGCAGTTCCCAGTCGAGACCCTTAGCCGACTCCCACGGACGCTGCGGCGCCTTTTCACCCGAACGCACCGCGCTCCAGATGACGTAGACGAAGAGCAGCTGCGAGAAGCCGAAGATGAAGGCGCCGATCGAGGAAACCATGTTCCAGTCGGCGAACTGGGTCGAGTAGTCCGGAATGCGACGGGGCATGCCGGCAAGACCCAAGAAGTGCTGCGGGAAGAACAGCACGTTCACGCCGATGGTCGACAGCCAGAAGTGCAGCTTGCCGATCTTCTCGTTGTACATACGGCCGCTCCACTTTGGCAGCCAGTAGTACACGCCCGCCATGATGGCGAACACGGCACCCGGCACCAACACGTAGTGGAAGTGCGCCACGACGAAGTAGCTGTCGTGATACTGGAAGTCTGCCGGCACGATCGCGAGCATCAGGCCCGAGAAACCGCCGATCGTGAACAGGAATAGGAAGGCCAGCGAGAACAGCATCGGTGTTTCGAAGCTGATCGAACCCTTCCACATCGTGGCGCACCAGTTGAACACCTTCACGCCCGTCGGCACGGCGATGAGCATCGTCGAGAGCATGAAGAACAACTGACCCGCGAGCGGCATACCCACGGTGAACATGTGGTGTGCCCACACGATGAACGACAAGAAGGCGATCGAGGCCGAGGCGTAGACCATCGACTCGTAGCCGAAGAGCGGCTTGCGCGAGAAGGTCGGGATGATTTCCGAGACCACACCGAAAGCCGGCAGGATCAGGATGTACACCTCGGGATGCCCGAAGAACCAGAAGATGTGTTGGAACATCACCGGATCACCACCGCCTGCAGCGGAGAAGAAGCTCGTGCCGGCGAAGTGATCGGTGAGCAACATGGTGACCGCACCTGCGAGCACCGGCATGACGGCGATGAGCAAGTAAGCCGTGATGAGCCACGTCCAGCAGAACAGCGGCATGTTGAGCAGACCCATGCCCGGAGCGCGCATGTTCATGATCGTCACAACCACGTTGATGGCGCCGAGGATCGACGAGATACCCATCAAGTGAATGGCGAAGATGGTCAGCGGGAAGCTATCACCCGCTTGCAATGACAGCGGCGGGTAGAGCGTCCAACCGCCGGCCGGAGCGCCGCCCGGCACGAACAGCGTCAACAGCAGCAGCGTGAACGCGAACGGCAACAGCCAAAAGCTGAAATTGTTCAGGCGCGGCAGCGCCATATCCGGTGCACCGATCTGCATCGGCACCATCCAGTTCGCGAGGCCAGTCCAGGCCGGCATCACGGCACCGAAGATCATCAGCAGCGCGTGCATCGTCGTCATCGAGTTGAAGAAACCCGGATCGACGAACTGCAAGCCCGGCTGGAAGAGTTCGGCGCGGATGACCAGCGCCATGGCACCACCCATGAAGAACATGGCGCAAGCGAACACCAGGTACATCGTGCCGATGTCCTTGTGGTTCGTCGCATAGAGCCAGCGTTTCAAGCCGTGCGGCTTGTGATCGTGGTCGTCGTGAGCGTGTGCGGTGGTGGTGTTGGCCATGACTAACTACTCTCTGCGTTGAATTCTTTGGTGGTATCTAGCGTGGTTCGCGAGGCTTAACCTTGCGGCGCAGCAGTTGCGACCGAAGCAACCGTCGGAGCGGCTTCCACCGCTGGTGCCGCTTCGTTGGCGCCGCCGGCCTTTTGAGCCGCGACCCACGCCTTGTACTCTTCTTTCGTGACAACCTTGACGACGATCGGCATGAAACCGTGGTCGCGGCCACACAGCTCGGCGCACTGGCCACGATAGATGCCCGTCTTGCCGGCATCGACTTTGAACCACAATTCATTGACGACACCCGGAATGGCGTCTTTCTTCATACCGAACTGCGGCACCCACCAGGCGTGAATCACATCCTGCGCCGTGAGCAAAAGGCGAACCTTGGTGTCTTCCGGGACGACCAGCGGGTTGTCTACGTTCAACAAATAATCGGGAACGGCCTTCGGATCGAGGCCCGACTGCAGCTGGCGAGTTTCGTCGCTCGCGCGGTCGAGAGCGGAGAAGAACTTCACGTCTTCACCGAGGTAGTCGTAGTGCCACTTCCATTGGTAGCCCGTCACTTTGATGCTGAGCTCGGTGTTCCGGGTGTCTTCGATGGCGATCAAGGTGCGCGCAGCCGGGATTGCCATGATCACGAGGATCACGACCGGGATCAGCGTCCAGATGATCTCTGCCTTCGTGCTGTGGGTAATTGACGTGTCAGGCACCGCACCTTTGGATTTGCGGAACGCAACCAGCGACCAGATCATCCAACCGAAGACGAACACGCCGATCGCAACGCACCACCAGAAGATGGTCATGTGCAACGAGTGGATTTGTTTGGACAACTCGGTCACGCCCACGGGCATGTTGAGGTTGCCCCATTCCGCGTGTGCCGCAAGTGGAGCGAAAGCGGCAACCAACGAGGCTGCGGCGGAACTCAGGACGTGTCGAATTTGTCTGCTCATGGTCTGCTCAGTTCTCAAACGAAATCGGATGAACAATGCCGCCCAAGAGGCTGCGGAGCCTCAAAAAAATCAAGGCACACCTCCGCTGTGGGCGGGTAACGGGGGGGACTCATCCACGCGACCGATCAGGCGCTTTAGTCGCAACGCCAGAGCCTGACGCTCCTGCTCATTGAGAAAGGAGCCAATCTCATGGCGGCGCCCATGCGACTCGACCGTTAGTCGACTCGGATGCAGCGGCGAACCCCCGGCGCGGATTCTAACTTGCGCCCAGTGTCGCGGGAACACGACGCTCGAGTGATCCGGGGGCTGGCAGTACTCGATTTCCACCGTCTCGGACGAGATCGTGATGGTCTGCTTTTCGTGTCGCCGTGCCATCGAGCTTCGTAAGGCCCAGCCGAGCAGCGCGATTTCGGCGCCGGCGAAAGGCAGCACCGGCCAATAGCCCATGAAGGTCAGCGGGAGCGCCACCGACATCGAGGCGACGCAGACGCTGGCGAAGAACCAACGGGCACCGCGAGGGCTTAACGAACAATTGGGAGATAGTTCGATCCGCATCGTCGGGGAGCCGCCTTGTGGCGCGGGGTGGTGGCTGATATCGGGATGCTAAGTCAAGCCTGAAAAACTATCAATATCATGGAGTTAAGTCGCTTTCGTCTGACCCTCGGTCAGCCAGCTGAGGCGCTTGAGAGCGACGTAAGCCGCCTCCGCTTCGACCCTAGGTGATGGATCGAATGGGAGGTGGAGTAGCGGTTCACAGCCGAATATTCGACGCAGCGTCATGAGGTTTTCCTCACGGCGCGGCATGCTAGGGTCAATTTCGCTGACCGCCCAACCGGCGAGCCTCAAGCCTGATCTTTCAATCGCTTGGAACGACAACATCGCGTGATTCAGGCAGCCGAGCCGCAAACCCACCACGAGCAGTACCGGCAGCTTCAGTACGCCCGCGAGGGTCGCGATGGTGACTTCGGGCCCAAGGGGGGCAAACCAGCCACCTGCACCCTCGACCACCAGCCAGTCGCATTTTGTTGCAAGGTCGCCGGCCGCCGTCGCTAGCCTCGCCGGATCCACGGTCACGCCGGCCTCCATTGCCGCGATGTGCGGCGACACGGCGGGCTCAAAGCAGTACGGATTAATCTTCGCGTATTCGAAGCGACCCCCTGTCGCCTCGAGCAGTGCGAGCGCATCGTCGTTGCGCAACTCGCGCCGTCCATCACCCACATCAAAATATTCCGCTCCCGATGCGACCGGCTTCATCGGCGCCATGGACAGACCGGCTCTGGTACCGGCAGTCAGTAACGCTCTGGCAACCCGTGTCTTGCCAACGCCTGTATCGGTGCCGGTGATGAAGAGACCACTTTTCATTTTTGACGTGTCACGCCGCGTGTTGGGAATGGGACGATGATTTCCTGCGGATCGCGCAGCGGCTCGGCAGGCAGCGATGGCGCGCCGAACGCCGCGCCGTAAACCACTTCCCACGTCGCGTTGATACCGCTCTTCTTTGCGTCGCGTGGATAAGCCTCGTTCACGGCTTGGAGAATGCGGGGACTCGTCAGTCCGCGAGGTCTTGCTCTTGCCGCATTGGCCGCGCCGATTTCTTTGATACTCTTCATCAAGCTGATCGGGTCAGCGTACTGCAGCATGTGCCGATCGATATCCAGCACGGGTTCACGCAAGCCGGCGCGCGTCAAAGCAGAGCCAATGTCATGCATATCGAAGAACTCGTGCACACGTTGACTCTGATCGACGGCAGCCCAAGCGTTACGTAACTCTTGAAGGGTGCCGACACCAAAAGTGCTGAACACGAACCATCCGTCTGGCGATAGTACCCGTCGTATCTCTCTGAATACGTCGTCAAGATCGCACCACTGCAGCATCAAACTGCTAAAGACGAGATCGATACTGCCTGAGCTGAAAGGAAGTCGATGCGCGTCGACTGCCGCGAGCGCGATACGTTTCGACGGGCGCAACTGATCGAGCCAACCATTTGATTTATTGATGTGCTGAAGCATACCGAGGGAGAGATCGGCAGCAATGACCATTGCCGCCGGGTATCTCTTTTTCAGCTCTCGGGTTGCGACGCCGGTTCCTGCACCGAGATCCAGCACGACTTTGGGTTTGGCGGCAAAGTGCTGCAATCGTTCGAGTAGCTCTTGTCGAACGGTGCGCTGTAGTAAAGCCGCAGCGTCGTATCGGCCGCTCGCAGAGCCAAAGGCTTTACCAAGTGCTTGCCGATCAATACTCACGCTGCAAGCTCCGTCGCGAAATCCTGAATCAACTCCACGACTTCGTGAACATGCGAAATAAATGGCGCATGCCCGCAACGCTGTAGCTCGTGATAGCGGGCGTTCGGAATCATGGCGGCCGTAGCTTGAGTTGCACCCGGATGTACGACTCGATCGTACTGGCCTGCGATGACGAGTGTCGGCGCTGTAATCAGCGGCAGACGCGAACGTTGATCGATTTGATGCAACAGTCGCAGCGAGCGTAGCAACGTCGCTGGTTGGCACTCTCCTTGGGATAGCAGTGCGTTGCGCAAATTGCTCAGCGTTTCTTCCGCCTGCACGCTGCCACGTACCTGCAAAGATAGAAAATCACTGACCGTGCGCCGATAGTCATCGCGCAGATGGCGTCCGAGTACATCCAGTGCTGCCGGGTTCGCGCCATGCGGCCAGTCTTCGCTGCGAGCAAACTTCGGCGTTGCGCTGATCAGTACCAGGCCGCGGATGCGCTCGGGCGCTCTGGCGGCGATCTCCATCGAAATTTTTGCGCCAAGGGACCAGCCGAGCAGAATGCAGCGAGTTGGCATTTGCTGGATCAGCAGATCGGCCACTTTGCCAATGTCCCATGCGCCCTCCACCTGATCTCCGTACAGGTCGGATGGTTCCGGCGCACGACCGTGTCCCGGAAGATCAAGGCGCGTGATGTCGAAACGCGGTTGGGCAGCAGGCGCTTCGAGTTGTTCTACCAGCTCGTCAAACACGCGTAGATTGAGCGCCCAGCCGTGCAGCATCACGAGTGCTGCCGTGTTCATGTCGCAACCTCTCGCGAGAGTAATGATGACATTGCGGCATCGAGCGCCACCAGCAGGCGCTCTATATCGCCAGCGTTGTGATGTGCGCCTAGCGTAATACGAAGGCGTGCGCTGCCTTCGGGCACGGTCGGCGGTCGAATCGCAGCGACGTGAAAGCCGTGACTTTGTAAGTGGGCACTGGCCTGCAACGCGGCCGCTGCACTGCCACAGACTATGGGCTGGATTGCCGTCATCGACTCCATCAAAGAAATTCCGCGACGCTGCGCACCCTCTCGAAAAATCCGGATCAACTCATAGAGTTTTTCTCGTCGCCAGCGTTCCTCATCGACGAGTTGCAGCGCCCTCCGTGTCGCTGCCGCGATCGGGGGCGGTAAGGCGGTGGTGTAGATGTACGTGCGAGCGCTCTGGATCAACCAGTCGATCAACGCCGCTTCGCCAGCGACGAAGGCACCGAAAGTGCCGAGCGCTTTGCCGAAGGTGCCGATCAATACGGGCACTGCTTTTTGATCGAGATCAAATAATTCGCAAACGCCTCTGCCCTCTGCGCCGACGACGCCGAGCCCGTGCGCATCGTCGACCACGAGCCAAGCGAATTCCGATCGAGCGATGTCGGCGAGCGCCCTCAATGGCGCGATATCGCCATCCATGCTGAAAACACCGTCGGTGGCGATCAAAGCACCGGCTTTCGGGTGTTCTTGTCGGTATTGCGTCAATGCTCTAGTGGCTGCGTCGGCGTCGTTATGCGGGTAACGTTTGAATTCGCGAGCGCGCGATAGCAATGCGGCATCGATCAAAGATGCGTGATTGAGTCGATCCTGTAGGATGAGATCGTCCCGATCCGCGAGCGCGGTGAGCACCCCGAGATTTGCCATGTAACCGGTGGAAAACACGAGCGCGCGTTCGCGGCCTGTAAACTCGGCGAGCGCTTGCTCGAGTAGATCATGCTCGCGATCATGGCCACTGACGAGATGCGAGGCGCCAGCGCCGATGGCACCGGAACGAGCGGCATCGATCATGGCCGAACGCAGTTCTGGATGAGTGCGCAGCCCCAGATAATCGTTGCTACAGAAGTCGATCAGTCCGTCTGCCACGCAGCTTCGACGCCGGCGTAATTGGCGAGCGTCGAGAGCGTTCAGGGCATCGTTCAGCGCTTCAGGCGTGCGACGCACCGATCACCCCGGGTGCTGTCCGCATGCCGAGGCGATCAAGCAAACGTCGATCGTGCTCGACGTCGGGATTGCCGGTGGTCAGCAACTTCTCGCCGTAGAAGATCGAGTTGGCACCGGCGAGGAACGCGAGTGCTTGCAACTCATCGGACATTTGTTCGCGTCCTGCTGACAATCGAACGGCGGCGGTCGGCATCAGAATGCGCGCCACGGCAATCGTACGAATGAAATCGAACGGATCGATCGCCGCTTGATCAGCCAGCGGCGTGCCCGGTACAGCAACGAGCTGATTGATCGGCACGCTTTCCGGCGGCTGTTCGAGATTGGCGAGCACTTGCAGCATGCGAGCGCGATCACGCACCGTTTCGCCCATGCCGACGATGCCACCACAGCAGACATTCATGCCGGCTTCGCGAACAGCTTCCAAGGTATCGAGACGATCTTGGAAGTCGCGCGTAGTGATGATCTTCTCGTAGTACTCCGGCGAGGTGTCGATGTTGTGGTTGTAATAGTCGAGGCCCGCATCCCGCAGTTCGCGAGCTTGCTCTTTGGTGAGCATGCCGAGGGTGGCGCAGGTCTCCATCCCGAGCTCGCGTACGCCGCGAATCATGGCGGACATGACTTCGATGTCTCGTTTCTTCGGTGAGCGCCATGCGGCGCCCATGCAAAAACGCGTCGCGCCCGCCTCGCGGGCCGCGCGCGCGCGGCCGACGACATCGTCGACCGCCATCAAGGCTTCGCGATCGAGACCGGTGTCGTAGCGCACGCTTTGCGGGCAGTAGGCACAGTCTTCCGGGCAAGCGCCGGTCTTGACCGACAGCAAGGTGCTCATCTGCACGGTATTGGCCGGGTGATGTTCACGATGCACCGTTTGGGCTCGATGGATGAGATCGGCGAACGGGAGCGCGAATAGGGCTTCGACTTCGTCGACGGTCCAGTCGTGGCGAGCTGCAGTCGTCATTGCATTACCGTTTTATAAAGAAGATGACCCGAAAAGCGCTTTGCTCAGCGACAGCAAATCTGCGCAGGCTTCGGGAATGGCGATGTTCCGTGTCACCCCGAACCCTGTCAACCTCGACCGCTCGATTCAGTTGACAATCGATTGGCTCGATAGGCGAGCGCGCACGGGCAGCACGCAATCAGGCGGTGCGCTACCGCTGATGTTTCGGTGGGGATTTTGTCTCTGGCCAGCCCGTTGCTTGATTTGCCGGCGCGCAGCCGATCTGCGCTATCTCGACTTATGCTGCGACTGTCTGTGGACGTTCCCTTTCAGCGCAAGTTCGGTGGCGGCGAGAGAAATGCTGCCATTGAGTTACGCGCCACCGGTCGATGAAGGTCTACGCGCTCTGAAGTTCCACGCCGACTGGCGTTGGGCGGCCGTCTTCGGTGCTCTGCTGGCCGGGTGGTCGCAAGCCATCGGCGCCACACCGGTCTCTCTCCTGATACCAATGCCGTTGCATACAGACCGCCGCGCCGAACGAGGCTTCAACCAAGCAGCGCAGATCGCGAGGTTCGCTGCCATCTGGTTGGGCATCCCCGTCGACGAACGAGCGCTCGTTCGTACTCGTGCGACACAACCGCAGACGACGCTATCCGCCGCTGAGCGCCGCAACAATGTGAGTAATGCATTTGAAGTCCACCCGAGCGTTCGGCGTCGACTCACTGCACCGACCTCGGTCGCCCTGATCGACGATGTCCGAACGACCGGCGCTACGCTTCGAGCCGCGAGTGAGACCCTGGAATCGGTCTCTGGATTGTTGGTTCAGCGTTGGGCGGTGGCGAGCACGATGCCTACGAACACCGCGAGGCCAGCGTGATGGTTGCCGAGGAAGGCGCGGAAGCATTGCGCCCGCTCGCGATGTCGTGCCCACCAAAGATTTCGATGAAATAGCGCGGCTGCGACGATGACGGAAATGAAGTAACTCAAACCAAGATCAGCCATGGTGCCGATCTTCCACAGTCCCGCGATCATCAACAATTGCAATGCCGATATGATGGCGAGGTCTGCTTTTCCAAACCATACAGCCGTCGAACGCACCCCAATTCTCAGATCATCCTCACGATCGACCATCGCGTAGTAAGTGTCGTAGATCAAGGCCCACAATACGGTCACAGCAAAGATCCACCATCCGATCGGCGGAACCTCGCCTTGGATTGCCACGAACCCCATCGGGACGCCCCAGCCGAAAGCGATACCCAAATACAACTGCGGCGCCGGAAAAAATCGTTTGAATAGAGGATAAGTCAGCAGCAATACGGCGGCGATCACAGCGTACCCCGTGACTTTCCAGCCGAGGGTCAAGACCAAGGCGAGCGATGCGAGCATCAGCAATGTGAAGAGTGTCAACGCTTCGTAGGGCGATACGCGGCGGGCGGCGAGAGGTCTATCGCGAGTGCGTTCGACATGCGGATCAATATCGCGATCGGCGAAATCATTGACGATGCAGCCCGCTGATCGTGTCAAAACGGTCCCGAAAAAGAAGACGATGAAGGTCCATAGTGGCGGCCAGCCATCCGCAGCGATCCAAAGCGCCCAAAGAACGGGCCACAGCAGCAGCAGAATACCGATCGGCTTATCGAGCCGAGTCAGTAGAACGTACTCGCGTAAGCGACGTCGCCACGCCTTCTTCATCGAGAGCCTATCTGCGGCATGAAAACTTCGTAGAGATCGAAGGGCGCACCGTCGATTTTAAATGCCGAGTGTCGAACCCAAACCGGACGTGGCGCGATAGCCGCATGCTGCAGCGCGCGCGCTGCGAGCCACGTGTCAGGGTATGCTTGAGCGAAGCGAAACGGTGCTCGCTCTAGGGCCGGTTGTTCAGCGAGTGCTTCACCGAGCGTGCGTTCGCCGATGCAAGTCAGCCACTCGTGACGCTCAGCCGTTTCCGCTGGAATACGGGTATGAGCAAACAACCAAACCGCTCGTTCGCAACCCATATCGATTTCGCGGACGAATTCATCGCCGCAGCGACACTCGTTGATCAGTCGCATGAAGAATTGATCTGCGGCAGCCGCTCGAATGCGCTGAGTCAGCAAGCCCGGAGTCTGCAGCCAGTCGCGGTGCTCCGCATTGCCCTCATAGCAGTTGAGAGCGCTCGCCGGTAACCACATGACCGATGACGGTAGAGGTGTCGGCAACGCAGCCGTCGACAGCCCGTTTTTTTCAGCCGATACGGCCATATTTGTCGTCCGATCCGATCCAGCGTGCCGTGAGAGGCGCAATTCTATCTGGATGTTGCTGGAGCAGCGCTTCGGCAGCCTTATGAACTTCCGGGAGCAAATCGACGTCGCGGGCCAGATCGGCGACTCGCATGCGGGCGAGACCGGTCTGGCGAGTGCCGAGTAACTCGCCCGGGCCGCGCAAATCGAGATCACGCTGAGCGATCTCGAAACCATCATTGCTATCTCGTATGGCGTTCAGTCTCGCCCGGGCCAGCGCGCCGAGCGGCGATCGATAGAGCAGTACGCAACTGCTTTCATGCGAGCCGCGCCCAACGCGACCGCGCAACTGATGCAGTTGGGCAAGCCCCATTCTTTCGGCATTTTCAATCACCATCACGGTAGCGTTAGGTACGTCCACGCCGACCTCGATGACGGTGGTCGCGACCAACAGCTGAATTCGACCCGCTTTGAATTCGAGCATGACCGCGTCTTTTTCTTTGGCTTTCATGCGTCCATGCACGAGACCGACTCGAAACTCCGGCAAGGCCTCTGTCAAAGACACCGCGGTTTCTTCCGCTGCCTGGCACTGTAATTCCTCGGACTCGTCGATCAGAGGGCAGACCCAGTACGCCTGCCTCCCAGAACGGCACGCGGCCGCTATTCGTGCAACCACTTCGTCGCGACGGGTTTGTGCGGCAACGACCGTTTTGACGGGGGTTCGTCCAGGCGGCAGCTCGTCGATGATCGATACATCGAGATCCGCATAGGCGGTCATGGCGAGGGTTCGCGGGATCGGTGTCGCCGTCATGATCAATTGATGCGGATGCCGATCCTCGTGCAGACCCTTTTCGGCTAAGCGAAGTCGTTGTTGCACACCAAAGCGGTGTTGCTCATCGACGATGACAAGCGCGAGCTTGTGGAACTGCACGCCATCCTGAAAGAGTGCATGAGTACCCACGACCAGCTGCAGTTCACCGGAGGCAACGGCCTCGAGTGCGCTGCGTCGCGTCCTGGCGGGCTGCGACCCCGTCACGAGTCCGACCGTGATCCCAAGAGGTCTAAACCAAGAATCCAGATTTCTTTGATGCTGTTCGGCCAGCAACTCGGTTGGCGCCATCAAAGCGACCTGATATCCACTACCAATGGCGCGAGCGGCTGCTGCTGCAGCAACGACGGTCTTGCCGCAGCCGACATCACCCTGAACCAAGCGGACCATCGGTTGCGGCTTCTGCAGATCGCGTTCGATATCGTCGAGACTGCGCTGCTGTGCGCCCGTGAGGGAATAAGGCAGGCATTCTTTAAAGCGCGTCGATAGTCCGGCGCTATCGGGTAAAGGAGTTGCAGAGTCTGTACGAGCCTCGTCTCGCAAGCGACGCATCACGACGTGATGCGTCAACAGCTCCTCGAAAGCGAGTCGCCGTTGCGCCGGATGACGACCCGCTTCGAGTTCATCGAGTTCGACATCAACGGGTGGTCGGTGCACGAATTCCAACGCCGTACGCAGCGAGGGAAGTCCGAGCGGTTGCAGTATCGACTCCGGCAGCCACTCGCGTACGCCGGCGGTATCGAGCTCGCGCAGCGCGAGTCCAATGAGCATGCGAAGGCGTCCTTGGGTCACGCCTTCGGTCATGGGATAGACCGGCGTCAATCTGTCTTCCAACACTCCGGGACCGTCGGCGACGCGGCGATACTCTGGATGGACGATTTCAAGCCCCATTGGCCCGCGCCGCACTTCGCCGAAGCAGCGGATGCGAACGCCGCGAGCTAGACCGTCTTGTTGTGATTTGGAGAAATGGAAGAAACGCAGCGTCAGGAAGCCGGAGCCGTCGGCGATGCGACAGAGCATCTGTCGTCGACGTCGAAAAACGACTTCCGTGAGCAGCACTTCCCCTTCGACGACGACTCGACTGCCGGGTAATAGCGAGCCAATGGGTTGTACGCGGGTGCGATCTTCGTACCGAGTGGGCAACACGAAGAGCAAATCTTGCACTTGCTCGACGCCCAGCACGGCCAATCGCGCCGCCAGCGCTGCGCCGACGCCACGCAAGGCGGTAACCGGGCGCTGCTCGCGCGGGTCCCCCATACGGCGATTGATCGGGTTAGTCGAGATGCAGGATGCAATCGACTTCGACCCGCGCTCCCTTCGGCAGTTGCGAGACGCCGAGCGCAGCACGCGCAGGCCACGGCTGCGGAAAGTACTGCGCCATCACCTCGTTAACTTTGGCGAAGTGCGCAAGATCCGTCAGGAACACCGTGACTCGCACGGCATGACGCAAGGATCCGCCGGCCGCTTTAGCGATGGCTTCGAGGTTGTCGAAAACGCGCCGGATCTCCGCTTCGATATCGCCACTGACGAGTTGTCCGGTTGCCGGATCGAGCGGAATCTGACCCGAGATGTAAACAGTGGGGCCGACGCGTACCGCCTGCGAGTAGGTGCCGATGGCCGCAGGTGCGTCCGTCGTGCTGATGATCTGTCGGGTCATGATGAAACCTCCGCAAGAAAACGACCATGATCGCGCGGACCTGAAGCGTCAGTCTTCGCGGGTCCTGACAGCAAGTGTACGCGAGAGTTTGAGGACGTCAGGCATGCGACGGATGACGCGCATCACTCGCGCCAAATGAGTTCGGTCGCGAACTTTCACTTCGAAAACGAGAACCGAGGTTTCGGCGTCACGCTCTTCGAGCTCGACGTGCTCGATATTCGTTTCGGTGCCAGCGATGGCGGCGGCGACGGCTGCAAGCACACCCATGCGATTGGCAACCTCGACGCGTAGTTCGCTACCGAAAAGTTTTTCCGGCTTTTCAGCCCAAGTGACCGAGAGCCATTTCTCCGGATGCTTGCGATAGTCGTCGACGTTCGCACAGTCTTCACGATGAACGATGATGCCTCGTCCACTCGATAGATAAGCGAGGATGGGATCACCCGGCACCGGGAAGCAGCAACGCGCATAGCTAACGAGCAGTCCTTCGGTGCCCGCCACCGAGAGTGGCGCAGGTGCCGCATTACCGGCATCGAGACTGTCGTCGAGTGACTCACCAGCGTTTTGCAGAGGATTGGCCGGGCCGAGTCGGCGTGCGATGAGCGGTGCGAGGCGCTCGCCAAGCCCGACCTTTTCGAACAGTTCGTCCGCATCGACCATGCCGAGTTCGCCGATCGTGGCGGCGAGAGTCATCTCGCTGATGTCGGTCAGAGAGAGATTAAACTCGGCCAAAGATTGATTGATGAGTCGCTGACCGAGCTCGATCGCTTCAGATCGACGCAAACTCTTCAGGTAATTACGGATGGCCGTTCTGGCTTTGGCCGTCACGACGAAGTTCACCCAGGCCGGGTTTGGCATCGCGCCGGGCGCCGTCACGATCTCCACGGTTTGGCCATTGCGCAGTTGGGTTCGCAGCGGGGTCAGTCGGCGGTCGACTTTGGCGGCGACACAACGATTGCCGATGTCGGTATGCACCGCATAAGCAAAGTCGACCACGGTCGCACCACGCGGGAGCCGCAAGATCTTTCCTTTGGGTGTGAAGAGATACACCTTATCCGGAAACAGATCGACGCGAACACTCTCGAGAAATTCTTCGGAAGACCCACTCTCTTGCATGGCGATGAGATTGTTGAGCCATTCTCGCGCCTGAGCTTGCTCATAAGCGGGGGAGCCGTCGCCACTTTTGTACTTCCAGTGTGCAGCGATACCCGATTCAGCGACGCGATGCATGTCGCGAGTGCGGATCTGAGCCTCGATCGGTAGGCCGTTCGGACCGAACAAGGTCGTGTGCAGCGATTGGTAACCATTGACGCGGGGGATCGCGATGTAATCTTTGAATCGACCCGGCATCGGCTTGTAAGCGCCATGCACGACGCCGAGGGCGCGGTAGCAGTCATCGGCACTGGCGACGACGACGCGCAGTCCATACACATCGACGATCTCTGAGAGTGCCGACCGTTTGCGCAGCATCTTTTTGTAGATGCTGTACAAGTGTTTTTCTCGCGCATCGACTTCGGCTGTGATACCGGCCTTGGCGAGTGCAGCGCTGATATTCTCGGAAATCTTCCCCAAAAATTCTTTTTGGTGGCCTCGGGCTCGCTTGATGGCTTTTTCGATGACTCGGTAGCGTTGCGGGTAGAGAGCCCGGAACCCGAGATCTTCGAGTTCCAATTTCATGGCGTAGAGGCCGAGGCGTTCAGCAAGTGGTGCAAAGATTTCCAGAGTTTCGCGTGCGATGGCGCGCCGTCTGCTTGGCGACATGCCTTCGATCGTGCGCATGTTGTGCAAACGATCGGCGAGCTTGACGAGGATGACGCGCAGGTCGCGTACCATCGCGAGCAGCATCTTGCGGAAGGATTCCGCCTGCGCTTCTTCACGACTCTTGAACTGAATCTGATCGAGTTTGGTTACGCCATCGACGATCTCGGCGACGGTTTCACCGAAGCGGCGTGCTAACTCTTCTTTGGCGACCGGCGTGTCTTCGATGACATCGTGCAGGATGGCCGCGACGATGGTGTCGGCATCGACCCTAAGACCCGCCAGAATGACGCCCGCAGCGACCGGGTGGGCGATGTAGGGTTCGCCCGTCTTTCTCTTTTGCCCTTTGTGGGCCTCGGCGCCGAACTCGGCGGCGATTCGGATGCGTTCGACTTGTTCTGGCGGCAGGTAACTTTGCGCAGCCGCCAGCAGTTCCTTCAAGCCGGGCGTGGATCCGCCAGGCAGAAACCCCAATAGAGTACCGGCATAGCCCAAGCGTCAGATGACCAGATCAGTCTCCGAGGCCGAATTGCGGCGCACGGAAACCCGGATCGGGCTCCATGATGTCCGGCAACAGGCTCGGTTCCGGCTCTGGCTCCGGCTCTGGCTCGAGGAGCATCTCAGCGGTGATATTGCCCGCGGCAATTTCGCGCAGTGCGACGACCGTCGGCTTGTCGTTTTCCCAAGGCACGGTCGATTCGGCACCGTTTGCCAGTCGGCGAGCGCGCTGTGAAGCGAGCAGGACGAGCTGGAAAATGTTGTCGACGTTTTGCAGACAGTCTTCGACGGTGATACGTGCCATGAGAGCCTCGGGGAATCCCCGAAAAACCTGAGAAAGGGTCTGTAAGTAT
>JBDKJA010000018.1:0-22039 GCA_039796795.1 Pseudomonadota bacterium | reverse complement strand
AACTTAAGAGCTGCAGGAGAGCGCAGAACAACCTGGACGATCACGCGCCCAGTCGGGACGATGCGCCGCGTAGCGCTCGAAGCCTGCGCGCTTTTCGTAAGGATTTCCGAGCACTTGCCGCAATTCTTCGAGTGGCGCGAGATCACCTTGCGTTGCCGCATCGATCGCGAGCTGAAGCAAATAATTGCGCGGGACGTAGCAAGGATTAACGCGGTTCATTTGTGCGCGACGCCGCTCCATGGACAGGCCACTCCCCGCCGATAACTCCGACTCGATGCGCTTACGCCGCCATCGCAACCACGCTTCCCAGCGAGCGGCCAGCGAACTTGAGAGCGCGTTCGAGTCATACAGCGCGGCACGCACGGCATCGATGTCATCGACCTCTGCCAGCGTGCGAAAGAAAATCGTCATGTCGGTCTCGGCGGCACCCAATAACTCGAACAGCGTCTCCATCGCCTCGGAATCACCACTGCGATCGAGCGCGTCCAAGCCGAGTTTCTGGGCGAGCGAGTCGCGAAAATGTTTCGCATAAGTGTCGCGATATCGCTCCAGCGCCGCCTCAAGCGCTCCTCGCGATTTCACCAGCGGCATCAAGGCGCCCGCCAGCCTCGCGAGATTCCAAAGAGCGATCTGCGGCTGGCGTCCGTAGGCATAGCGACGGCCCACGGCATCCGTCGTATTGGGCGTCCAGTCTGGATCGTAGTTGTCGAGCCAACCATACGGCCCGTAATCGATCGTGAGACCCAGGATCGACATGTTGTCGGTGTTCATCACGCCATGCACGAAGCCAACGCGCATCCAATGCGAAATCATCACCGCCGTGCGCTCGCAAATCTCACCGAACCACAGCGCGTAATCCGGTGCGTCAGTGCCGCGCAGAAACTGCGGATAGTCGTGACGGATGACAAAGTCCGCCAGATCGCGCAGTCGGTCCAGTTCATCCATGGCGGCGTGGATCTCGAAGTTGCCAAACCGCACGAACGAGGGAGCCACGCGACACACGATGGCACCCGGCTCAGCCATGGGATTGCCGTTGTAGAACATATCGCGAATCACCGTCTCGCCACTCGCCACGAGGCTGAGTGCGCGAGTGGTCGGCACACCGAGCGCGTGCATCGCCTCGCTACAAACGAACTCACGCAGACTCGATCGCAGCACAGCTCGCCCATCCGCGCGCCGCGAATACGGCGTTGGCCCTGCACCTTTCAGTTGCAGCTCGAACCAGCGCCCATCGGGACCTCGGATTTCGCCCAAGGAAATCGCACGACCATCGCCCAACTGCCCCGCCCAATTGCCGAATTGGTGACCGCCGTAGCGCGCAGCATAGGGACGCATACCCGCAGCTAAGTCGTTGCCGGCAAGAATCATCACATCGCGACTTTGATCCGTAGCCGGTTTGGCGATGCCAAGCAGGGCCGCACACTCGTCGGACCAAGAGAGCAATCGAGGCGCACTGACTGGCTCCGGCTGAACCCGCGAATAAGCGACGTTCGGAACCTGCCGCGAAAAGTTCGGAGAATCGACCTCGCCGACAAGCTCATCGACGAAGCGACTCTGAAAATGCAGGTTCGATAACTCACGGATCATGCGGAGGATTATATGATTGAGCGCATGAACTCTCGCGTCACAATCGCTTCGCTGCATGTTTATCCGGTTAAATCGGGTCGCGTGATCGACTGCAGCGAGGCGCAAGTCGGACCGCGCGGCCTGCGACATGATCGACACTGGATGTTGGTGGATCAGAACGGTCGATTTTTGACCCAGCGCAGCCATCCGCAACTGGCCCGTCTTTGCGCCGAGATCGAAAGTGAGATGTTGCGACTGCAACACCCTGATTGCGGCGAACTACGACTCCCGCTACCGATCGATCTACCTTTAGCGGATGCGCCAATCAGCGCGGTATCCATCTGGAAGCGCGAGCATCCAGCACTCGATGCGGGTGACGAGGCTGCGAACTTTTGCACGCAAGTGATCGGGAAGCCGGCGAGATTGATGAGCGCCATCGATCAAAATTTTCCCGATGGTTACCCGCTGCTGGTGTGCAATGAGGCCTCACTGGTCGATCTGAATGCGCGCATGCAGACCTCTTTGCCGATGAACCGCTTCAGACCGAATCTCGTCCTGCGAGGTCTCGAACCTTGGGATGAAGACCGCATCGCGACGCTGCGGATTGGAACGGTTCGCTTGAAGCTCGTCAAACCTTGCACGCGTTGCGTGATCACCAGTCTTGATCAAACAACAGGCGCCTCGTCGACGGATCCTCTGCCGACGTTGCGCGCATTTCGCTGGAACGCCGAGCTTCGCGGCGTGACGTTCGGCGAAAACGCCGAGGTTCAAAGCGGCAGCGGCTCGACCCTGCGAGTGGGCGATGCAGTCGAGGTCAACTGGCGCTGAGGCGGGCGACCTCGCCGACTAAGCGGCTGGCGGGCCGACCAACTGTACGCGCGAGGTGACCTGACCTTTGAAGTCGAGCCACGCGTGATTCGCGTAGTCGTACAACTTGCAGCTGCGCACACACTCTCGATACGTGCGCCAATTCATGCGGTAAACCTGATACTGGTTGTCGAAGCGCTCACTCAACAAACGCTGCGCCTTGCGCAGTGAGTACATCGGAATACGCGGGTTCAGATGATGCGCGTTGTGCTCCATGATGTTGTGAAGCAGACGATCAATTCCGAACGGAAGGCGAACATGGACCGTCGCCGTCAGGTAGGCACGATATCGCTGCCACTCATGTCGCTGCTGGAACCAGGCGATCGCGGGATGAGTGTGGTGGACAAACACCACAAAACCCATCACCACGTTCCAAAGTGCAAACGGCAGTACGACACCGAGCGCCAACAGCACCCAGAAGTTTTGATCGGTGCGAGCGGCAACGACCGCGACGAGCGCAACCCAACCGATCATGCCCGCTGTGACCAGCGCGCTATCCCAATGATACTTGGCACGACTCGCGCCGATCTGCCGCTTGGTCGCGAAATAGAGTTTCTTCCACCAGAGCTCTAGGAAGTAATACAGACCCCAACCGACCCCGCTGCGGTAGATACGCTCGAGCGCTCGGCGGTAAACAGGCAAGGCATCAAATTCGTCCTTGGAGAACGGTGCCCACACCTGATCGCGCCCCTTGAGGTTATTAAATCCGTGGTGCGCCACGTTATGACCCACATCCCAGAGGCTAAACGCCGTCATCGACGGCAGGAAGGCGACGCGACCGAAGATATCGTTCAACACCCGACTCTTGAAAAACGAGCCATGACAGGCATCGTGCCCGATCAAAAACAGTCGAACGATGCCAGCCGTGATCAGTGCCGAGCCCAGGAACTTCAGCCAAAGAGCACCATCCATCAACACCAACGCCAGGCCGCCGCCAAAAATCAGCAGGTCGACGATCAATGCGAACGCCGGTTTCCAATAGCCCGCGTTTTCGAAGGCAAGTAACAGAGCCTTACGACTGACGCTGGTGGAAGGATCTGCTTGCGGAGGACCGAGAGTTTCCATGGACTACCTGTACGGATGGATACCAGACTGATTCTAACCGAGCGGCGGCATAATAGCCGGCATGACGTTCATCTCACCCGCCCTGCGCTCGGAAACGCAGGATCTGGCGGCGCTGCGCGCGCCGCTATCCGCCGCCGAACGGCTCGCGGCCCTCGAAATCGGCCGCGCCTTGGTCAGCGGGGCTCGAGCGCGCGCTGACGAGCGGCCCTACCTCGACGCCTTCTTGCAAGAGTTTGGACTCTCCAATCAGGAAGGTATCGCGTTGATGTGTCTCGCCGAGGCGCTGCTTCGCATCCCGGATGACGAGACGGCCGATCGCCTGATCGCCGAGAAGCTCGCCAGCGGCAATTGGGACTCGCATGCGGGGCGCTCCGACTCGCTGTTCGTTAACGCATCGACCTGGGGCTTGATGCTGACCGGACGCTTGGTGGAGTTGCCGGATGAACTGCGTGGCAACGCCAACGGCTGGTTGCGCAGTCTGACCCAACGAGCGAGCGAGCCCTTGGTGCGCCAAGCACTGCGTCGAGCGATGAAAATCATCGGCAGCGAATTCGTCGTCGGTCGCGACATCGAAGAAGCGCTGAAACGCTCAAGCTCAGACTCGAGTCTCGCGCTCTGTTCGTTCGACATGCTCGGTGAAGGGGCACGCACCGATCGCGACGCCCAACGTTACTTCGATTCGTATGTCGACGCCATCGAGCAGATTGGCAATAGCGTCTCCAATCGAAGCCCAAAGACAAATGACTCACTACACGAAAGATCATCCATCTCGATCAAACTCTCCGCACTCGATCCGCGCTATTCGGCGATTCATCGCGAGCGCGTCATCGATCGCTTGATTCCGCGGGCGCGGGATCTTGCGCGGCTCGCCGCTGCGCACGATATCGGCCTAACGATCGATGCGGAGGAACAAGATCGCCTCGAGATCTCGCTGGAGATCTTCGCCGCGCTCGTTAACGATCCGGACACGCGCAATTGGCGCGGGCTTGGTCTTGCCGTCCAAGCCTATGGCCGTCGCGCCATGGCGGTCATCGAGCACGTTACCGATCTGGCGCGATCGCATCGACGCCCATTGACGGTGCGACTCGTCAAAGGCGCGTACTGGGACAGCGAAATCAAGCGAGCACAGGAGCGCGGACTCGCTGAGTATCCGCTCTACACCCGCAAGTGCTCGACTGACGTGTCCTATCTTGCTTGCGCACGTGCCCTGCTAGAGGCGTGCGATATCATCTATCCACAGTTTGCGACCCACAATGCGCACACCATCGCCGCCGTGCTCGGGTTGGCACGCAGCCGCCGCGACACGAGCAATGCCCCGGTCGACTTTGAGTTTCAGCGCTTGCACGGCATGGGAACGCTGCTCTACGACGAGGCACGTCGCCAATTGAGTGATCTGCCGCGCGTTCGAGTTTACGCGCCGGTTGGACCGCATGCGGATTTGCTCGCCTATCTGGTCCGACGGCTACTCGAGAACGGTGCGAACACGTCTTTCGTCAATCGCTTCATGGATGAACGCGTGCCCGTCGAGCAGGTGGTGTCAGATCCCATTAGCGAAATCGATGCGCTCACGACGGTCGAACACGATCGAATTCCATTGCCCGCCGGGCTCTACGGAGCATCCCGACGAAACTCGAGCGGTATTGATTTCGGTCGTCGCTCGAGTATCGATGATCTGCAGCGCTGTCTGCACGACTCGCCCGCACTGCCCTCGCCTGCCAGTCGCTACGTCACACCGCAAGCAGTCGAAAGCGCTTTTCGAGCGGCGAGCGCTGCCTTCATCGATTGGCGCAGGCGACCCGTTACCGCGCGCGCCGACATCCTCGAGCGTGCGGCCGATTTACTCGAGCAGTCACGAGACACGTTTATCGCGCTACTCGCCGCCGAGGCGGGAAAAACAGCGAGCGATGCGGTTGCAGAGGTTCGCGAAACCATCGACTTCTGTCGCTACTACGCGAAAACGGCCAGAGAACTACAAGGTTCGGCCGTCTCGCTCGATGGTCCGACCGGTGAGCGCAACGAGCTCAGTCATGTTCCGCGGGGCGTCTGGTGCTGCATCAGTCCTTGGAACTTTCCGCTCGCGATCTTCACGGGACAAGTGGTTGCGGCGTTGGTGACCGGCAACACCGTCATCGCAAAGCCGGCTGAAACGACGCCGGAGATCGCTCTGGCTATGTGCGACCTGTTGTATCGCGCAGGCTTACCACGCGATGCGCTACATGTACTGCCCATGATCGGCAAAGAATTCGGCGAGGTCGCACTACGAGAGCGCAGCTTGGCTGGAGTCGTCTTCACCGGGTCGACGCGAACGGCGCAATGGTTGAATCGCACGCTCGCCTCGCGTGAAGGGGCAATTTTGCCGCTCATCGCGGAAACAGGTGGCATCAACGCGATGATCGTCGATTCCACTGCTCTGACTGAGCAAGTTGTCGACGATGTGATGAGCTCGGCGTTCGGCAGCGCCGGTCAGCGTTGCTCCGCACTGCGCGTCTTGTGTCTGCAACAGGACTGTGCCGATCGCATCCTCGATATGCTCGAAGGCGCCATGGAAACGCTTGTCGTTGGCGATCCGAGCGAGTTGACGACGGATGTGGGCCCGGTGATCACCGCCGCGGCAGCACGCGATCTCGAGCAGCATATCGAACGGATGGGTCAACGCGGGCGCTTGCGAAAAAGAACGACGATCCCTGCGACCACAGGGTCGGTCGCGCGAGATCGCTTCGTCGCTCCGGCCTTGATCGAAATCGATTCGGTCGCCGAACTCGATCGCGAGGCCTTTGGGCCGGTTCTACACGTCGTGCGCTATCGAACCGAGGAGCTGCCGAGTCTGCTCGAAGATTTGCGCGCAAACGGTTACGGTTTGACGCTCGGCATCCAGACGCGACTCGAGGGCACGCAACAAGCACTGTTCGAGGCTACGCTCGCCGGCAACGTTTACGTCAATCGCAACATGATTGGCGCGGTGGTCGGCGTACAGCCCTTCGGTGGCACCGGACTCTCAGGCACCGGCCCAAAAGCAGGCGGCCCGCACTATCTGCTGCGTTTCACGACCGAGCGAGTCCTGACGGTGAACACGACCGCGACGGGCGGTAATGCCGCGTTGTTGACACTCGACTGAGCGCGGTCGGCTACTGTCGCCAGCTCGCTGTGCGCTCCGTTGGCAACTGAAGACGCTCGATCGCCGCTGCCAGCTGAGCGCGCTCGAGACTGCCGGCGTCGACGAGCGACTGCAGCGCTGCCAAAACGATGCTCGCGCGATCAACCTCGAAAAAGTGTCGTAGGGCCGATCGCGTATCACTGCGCCCAAAGCCATCAGTGCCCAGCGTCACGAAGCGACGTCCCGGCAAATAGCTCGAGATTAATTGTGGAACGGCCCGAACGTAGTCACTTGCCGCCACGATGGGCGCCTCACCGGCGAGGCATTGTTCGAGGTGACTCACCCGGGCGGGCTCGAGCGGATGCAAACGATTCCAACGTTCGCACTCCGCCGCCTCGCGAGAGAGTTCACTAAAACTCGTAACACTCCACACTTCGCTTGCGATGCCGAAATCTTTGGCAAGGCATTCTGCTGCCGCGATGACTTCTCGCAGGATGGCACCTGCCCCGAGCAAACGCAGCGGAGCCATCACCGCAGGGGTCTTTGCGGCCGCCTCTGCTTCGAAACAGCCGTAGCGATACATCCCGCGAATGACCCCTTCGGCGGCACCGCTCGGCAGCGAAGGCTGCGCGTAGTTCTCGTTCATGACCGTGAGGTAATAAAACTCATCGCACTGCTGCTCGAGCAGGCGTCGCGCCCCATAGTCGAGGATCACCGCCAGCTCACCTGCGAACGCCGGGTCGTAAGCGCGGCAGTTGGGGATCGTGGCGGCCACGAGATGGCTCGAGCCATCCTGATGCTGCAAGCCTTCCCCTCCTAAGGTCGTGCGACCGGAAGTCGCTCCCACCAAAAATCCTCGTGCACGCTGATCGGCAGCGGCCCAGATCAGATCGCCCACGCGCTGGAAGCCGAAAATGGAGTAGTAGATATAGATCGGTAGCAGCGTGACGCCGTGCACGCTGTAACTCGTCGCCGCCGCCAACCACGACGACAGCGCGCCCGCTTCGGTGATGCCCTCCTCGAGCAGCTGACCGTCACGACTCTCTCGGTAGGAGAGCAAAGAGCCTGCATCCTCCGGCTCATACAACTGACCAAGCGGCGAGTAGATGCCGATTTGTCTAAAGAGACTCGCCATGCCGAAGGTGCGCGCCTCGTCCGCCACGATCGGCACGAGCTTCGGACCGAGCGTGCGGTCGCGCAGCAAGTTGCCCATCAATCGAACGAGCGCCATCGTCGTCGACATTTCCTTGCCATCGGCCTCGAGCGCGAATTGGGCATAACTCTGGAGTGCGGGCACCGGCAAAGTGCTCGCGATGCTGCGCCGCTGTGGCAACGGCCCACCCAAGGCTGCACGACGCTCACGCAGATAGCGCATCTCGACGCTATCATCCGCCGGACGATAGAACTGCAACTCCGTGACCTGCGCATCCGACAGGGGCAAATTGAAGCGATCGCGAAACTCGAGCAAGGCTTCGAGGTCGAGTTTCTTTTCTTGATGCGCGGTCATACGAGACTCACCCGCACGCCCCATGCCGTAACCCTTTTTGGTCTTCGCGAGTATGACCGTCGGCTGCCCACGATGCGAAGCAGCAGCCGCGAAGGCCGCGTACAGCTTGCGTGGATCGTGGCCACCGCGCTTGAGCGCATCGATTTCAGCCAAGGACATGTGCGCTACCAGCGCGCGCAATTCCGGATCGAGACCGAAAAACTTCTCCTGGTTATAAGCACCGTCGTTGGCGCCCAAAGTTTGATACTGCCCGTCAACGGTCTGTGAAAATGCTTTCAGCAAGGCGTGGTTCTTGTCACGCGCGAATAGCGCATCCCAATCCGAGCCCCACAAAACCTTGATGACATTCCAGCCGGCCCCGGTGAAGAGCGCTTCGAGCTCCTGAATGATTTGGCCGTTACCGCGCACCGGCCCATCCAAGCGCTGCAGATTGCAGTTGATGATGAAGGTGAGGTTGTCGAGCTTCTCGCGCGCCGCCAACGTCAGTGCGGCGATTGACTCGGGCTCGTCCATCTCTCCATCACCGAAGATGCCCCACACCCGTCGTCGAGAGGTATCCGCAAAACCTCGGTGCTCGAGATAGCGCAAGAAGCGCGCTTGATAAATCGAATTGATCGGACCGATCCCCATCGACCCGGTTGGAAACTGCCAAAAGTTGGGCATCAACCATGGATGCGGATACGAACACAGTCCGCCGCCACCGACCTCCTGTCGATAGCGCGCAAGCTGATCCTCACTGAGGCGTCCTTCGAGATAAGCACGCGCATAAATGCCAGGCGCCGAATGTGGCTGGAAGAACACGAGGTCACCACCACCCTCCGCGTCAGGACCCCGAAAGAAGTGGTGCAAACCCGTTTCGAAAATCTCTGCGGCAGATGCATAGGTGGCCACGTGACCACCGAGCTCACCGTAGGCCTTGTTGGCGCGCACGACCATGACGAGTGCGTTCCAACGCATGATCGCCGTCAGTCGCTCCTCAAGCGCAACATCGCCGGGATGCACAGCCTGCTCGTCGAGCGGAATGCTGTTTTGATAAGCCGAGTACGGCATGACGTGCGCCATCACACCAAGACGCTGCGCCTCTTGCTCGAGCTGCGTGAGCAAATACAAACCGCGCTCACGACCACCACTCGCCACGGCAGTGCGCAAGGCGTCCAACCACTCCCGCGTCTCTTGCGGATCGATGTCATCAGGCAGGTTCATGTGCGAATGATACCGAGTCGAAGATACGTACATGAAGCAAAAATCTCCGGAGATTTCCGGAGTTCCCGCCGCCGCGGGACAGCGCAGACTGCTGGTGAGCCTCCGACATGGGAGGCATATCGAAGGATAGATGGAGTGAACATGAAGACCCTGACAAGCATCCCGGCCATCGTCGCAGCTGCCCTCACATTGACGACCGGTGTAGCCCAAGCCGCCAGTGGCGATTGGCTGATACGCGCGGGCGCCCATAACGTCGACCCGAAATCCAACAATCACCCGGTGGTGACAGCCGACGATGCCCCGAGCTTCACCCTCAGTGGCAGCTACTTCTTCACCGATAACATCGCCGTCGAAGTGCTGGGCGCGTATCCCTTCACCCATGATGTGCTACTCAAGGCAGACGGATCTAAGGCAGCCGAGATCACCCAACTGCCACCGACGGTCAGCGTGCAATATCACTTTGCCCCGGATGCGACGATCCGACCCTACGTCGGCGCTGGTCTCAACTACACCTTCTTCTACGACGAGAAAACGACAGGCGCGCTGGCTGGCACCCAGTTGTCGCTAGACAATTCTTTCGGCATCGCCGCTGAGGTCGGCGTCGACATTGCGATGAATGACGATTGGGCGGTCAACCTCAACGCGCGTTGGATCGACATCGACAGCGACGCCCGACTCGATGGTGCGGATCTTGGCATCGTTGAGATCGATCCGATGGTTTACGGCGTCATGATCACGCGCAAGCTGCGCTTCTAACCCGTCATTGAAAATCCGAGGATCACTCCGGGGCACAGCGCTCAGTGACCGGAGTGACCTCGCGGCTTACGCACATTGACCGTGGCTTCGACCGGCTTGGTCAAGGGCATGCTCTGCCCGCCTGCACTACCCTTGCGAGTCGCAGACGGCACCTCTCCCTTGAACTCATATGCCACAGTACCCGGCGGGTGTTGATACCAACCCGGGTCGGAGTAATCGTTACGCTTCTGACCGCGCCGCACTTTGACCACACTGAACATACCGCCCATGCCGACGGCGCCAAACGGTCCCTCGCCCATCATCATCGGCAGCGTGTTTTTCGGCATAGGCATTCGCATCGTCGACATCTCATCCATGCCACGCTCGCCCATCGCCATATAGCCCGGCACGAGATCGTTGATCTTCGTCGCGAGATCATCTTGCTTCACGCCAATCATCGTGGGTACATCGTGCCCCATGGCGTTCATGGTGTGATGACTCTTATGACAATGGAAAGCCCAGTCGCCTTCCTCATCGGCCAAAAATTCGATCTGCCGCATCTGGCCGACGGCGATGTCTTGGGTGACTTCATATTGCCGGGTCGATTTTGGCGTTGGCCCACCATCGGTACCGGTCACCAAAAATTCATGCCCATGCAAGTGGATCGGATGATTCGTCATCGTGAGATTGCCGATACGAATACGAACTTGATCATTGTGACGCACGACAAGCGGATCGATTCCCGGAAAAACGCGACTGTTCCATGACCAGATATTGAAATCGAGCATGGTCATGATCTTCGGCGTCGCACTGCCCGGATCAATGTCGAACGAATTCAGTAGAAAACAGAAATCACGATCGACCTCGGCAATGAGGGGATGCTTTTCCCTCGGGTGCGTGACCCAAAAGCCCATCATCCCCATCGCCATCTGTACCATCTCGTCCGCATGCGGGTGGTACATGAATGTGCCAGGCCGCCTCGCGACGAATTCGTATACAAACGTTTTGCCAGGCGGAATACCAGGCTGAGTCAGCCCCGTCACACCATCCATACCCGGCGGCAAACGTTGACCATGCCAGTGGACGGAAGTGATCTCCGGCAGCTTGTTGGTCACAAAGATCCGGACTCGATCTCCCTCGACCACCTCGATCGTCGGCCCGGGACTCTGACCGTTGTAACCCCAGAGATTCCCTTTGAACCCCGGCGCGAATTCACGCTGAACTGGCTCGGCAACGAGGTGAAATTCTTTGACGCCCCGATTCATGCGCCACGGCAAAGTCCAACCATTGAGGGTCACGACCGGCCGATACGGCCGACCTGAGGATGGTTCCAACGGCGGACGCGTCATCGCGGTCGTTTCAATTACCGGTTCGGGCAAGGCCGCGAGAGCCGACTTCGCGACGCTCGCAGCGGCTACGGCACCACCGGTCATGCTAGCCAACTCGAAAAACCGTCTTCTGGAAGTCATCTTTCCACCCCGGGTCGACCCAGCAAAGATGCTTGCAAGTCCGCCTCTGCAAGCCAAAACCGCTCGTTCGCTTCGATCGCGGCTACCACTGTGTCGACCTGTTCGCGAGCATCGGATAGCAATTCGAAGACACCAATGAGCATGCCGTTGTAGCGCAGCAAAGTTTCCTCGGAGATGGATTTGCGTAGCGGTACCAGCACGTCGCGATGGTGCAGTGCGTCGTCAAACGCACTGCGATAGGCCGCATAGCCGACTCGCAGATCGGACGACGCCACGAGCGCCGTTTGTTCAAGTTCCGCCGCTGCTGCGCGCAAGCGAGCGCTGGCCGAACCGCGCTGCAAGTCACCCGCATCAAAAACCGGCAAAGAAATTTCCACTTCAAAACCGCGAGTCTCTTGCTCGCGCAGCGCCAGCGATACGTCAGTCCAACTCGTCACACGAGTCAAACCCTGCGCGGCCGCTGCTCCACGCCACTTGGCATCAGCGAGTCTTAAATCGAGGCGAGCAGCCGTGATGGCTTGTGAGACCTCCGGGGTCGAGATTGGAGTCGCCGGCAGTGCTGGCAACCGCGTCGGGAGGGTGAGCCCCCGAGCTTGATCTGCGTTGAGGCCCAGGAGTCGCACCAAGGACTCGCGAGTCGAGAGCTCATCCTGTCGTGCTTGAATCAACCGTGACCGTGCTTCCGCCTCGTAGCTTTGCTGCCGAGCGCGTTCGAGTATGTTGAAGTTACCCGCAGACTCCATTCGGACGGCAAGTTCGGCGCTCGCTTCCGCGCTCGCGAGCACACGCTCCGCGTAACGACGCTTTTCAACCGCAGCGACTGCCTCGACCCAGGCGCGACGAGTTGCGGTCATGCGATCGACGATATCAGCAGCAAGTTGTACCCGACCTGCCTCGAGATCTGCCGAGGCAACGCGCTGACGTTGGGGCAAGGTCAACACATCCAGCACACCCAACGAGAACCAGCGCTCGATATCGAGGCCTTCAGCCGAGCGCAGTCGTTCATAGGAAAAATTCGGATTGGCGAGTCGACCGACCATCGCCGCAGAGCGAAGCTCGCTCTCGTGTATCGCCAACAAGCGGCGCATCTCGGGACTTTGCGTCATGGCGATCCGCAGCGCGTCGTCTCGAGTAAGGGGGGCTGCCAGTAGCGCGGCAACGTCGAGCTCACGATCTGTCGGTGCAGCAGCCACAGCCAACGCTTGGTCGCGCTCGGCCGACCAATCGACCGTGGTGCAACCGGCTAGCGTCAAAGCCATCGCTGCCATCAGAACAAAATGGGGTGCTGGTCTCATTCCTTTTAGCATATCAATTGCGGGGTCGAGATATGGCGTGGGTCGTCACGGCAATCACCACTGCCAGCGCAAAGCTCGCGCTCAAACCAAGTGACTTCAGCGATAGAGTCAACGCCAGACAAAAGGTTCCGACAGACCACATTCCGCGCGTCATACCTTTTAAGAAGTGAACTGCCGCGCCTGGGCCCGAGCGCGCATGGTTGAAGGCCGCGACGACGAGACCAATAGACGGAAACAACGACGCGAAACCCCCGATCGATGCACCGCCGAGTTTGCCGAGCTCGCTCGTCACGAGGGTGACCAGCGCCCCTGTCACCATTCGGGCGGGTAACTCTAGCGGATGTGGCGGCATGATCACGAGCGCATCGACCGGGGCCTCGACGTCCTGGGCAGGCATCGCTTTGGCAGACCACCACAGTGCTACGACGACCACCGCTGCAGCGAGCACGAGCGCGAGTTGCCATTGCCATAGTAAAAAAGCGACCAGCAACCAGACGACAATCCCGATTGCCGCCGCGAACCACCAGGAGCTTCGAACGGCCAAACGGGCGTAAACGACGTAGAAGATCATCGCCGGCACGATGGCGGTGAAGGCCGATTGAGCGGCCGCAGCACCAAATGCGACGCCATTCTCGAAACTCAAAATAAACAGAATGGGGCCCGCCACAATCGGAAAGCTCCCAAGCCAACCACCGACCCGCTGACCGTAGCGGCGACCCACCAACGTCACCGTCGCGATCAGAGCCGGAACGAGCAGAATCTTCAGAAGCAGCGTATCGGGAGTGGTCATCGGGCGCCGACGATGCCGCAATGTTGCAAGGACGGCAAGCGAACTCCTGTGCTAATCTTTGCGCGTGGTCCGTTCCCCTCGCGTAACGATTCGAATCGTTTGGTGGTGCTGTGCTGCACTGCTTGCGACGCAGTTATTGGGAATCCACGCTCACCGAACCGACGCTCACTCGACTCACGGTCATGGTCATTTCGAGTGGCACTTCGCCCACAGCGGACTCTACGCGCTGGATGTCAGTGACGATACGAGCGGGTTGTCCGGTCATGGCGATTCGAACGCTGACGGATTGAAATCCTTCGTCATGAAGATGTTCGCCACGCTTGCCATCGCGCTGCCCTCGGTTTGGCTGCTCCTGTCGGTTTCGTTCAGCAAGCCATTGCGACTATCGTTGCAGCCACGGCGAATCGTCGAGCGTCCTCCACGCTACTCAATAAAGCCGCCCACGCAAGCACCGCCACTCCGCTGAGTTCGTTGACGACGCGCCGCAGATTATCTGCGACCGTCCGATCGTCCTTCTCAGCATCAGGAGATACCCGTGCGAGCTTTTACCGTTCTTTTCATCGCCTTCACATCGCTCTCACTCGCGGTCGAGGCTCATGCAAGCGCACCGCTGACTTTGGCTAAGGCTGTCGAGCGAACGCTGGGCACCAATCCCGATCTCGCGACGTTGCCGACACGCAAAGCGGAACAAGCTGCGCGCATCGAGTTCGCGGGCCTGCGCCCACAAGCCACCATAGAAATACAGACCGAGAATGCATTCGGATCGGGCGGCTATCGAGATTTGGACGGCGCCGAGACGACCTTGTCGCTTTCACAGGTCATCGAGTTGGGCGACCAGCGCCGTCAGCGCATTACGGCCGCTGAAGTGCAAATGGACGCTCTCGAACTTGAGCAAACGGTAGCCAAACTCGATGTCGTCGCCGAAACGACTCGTCGCTACATCCAATTAGCCAGTGAAGAGCAACAGCAACTGCTGGCCACGCAGTGGCTCGATGCGTCCAAGCGGAAGTTAGATGACGTAGAACGACGGGTCAAAGCCGCTCGTGATCCTGAGGTCGAACTCGTACGGGTTCGTATCGAGCTATCGCGTGCTGAGCTCGGCTTACGAGTGGCTGAAGATCGCGTGCGGATTGCGCGACGCAAGCTCGCTGCGATGTGGGGCGCCGACGAACCGGACTTTGATCGAATTGATGTCGATCTCTTTAATTTGCCGAAAGTCGAAGCGCTGCAGCAGCGAACAGAACGCATCGCTAATAGCGCCGACTTTCTTTTATTTGCCACTGAGATTCGTCAACGCGAGGCTGAGATTGAACTGGCGAAAGCGCAAGCACGCGCCAACGTCACGGTTAGCGCAGGTATTCGACGCCTCGAAGCAACGGGCGACCAGACCCTCGTAGCTGGCTTTTCCATGCCGCTCGCGAGCGCTCGGTATGCGCAGCCGAGAATCGCGGAGGCACGAGCGCGCCGTGACGGCGTAGAGCGAGAACGGGAGGCCGCATTGATCAAAGCGCGTACCACGCTGTTCGAGCTGGCTTCGCGCCTCAAGCATGCGGTCGAGGAAGCGCAAGCTTTGCGCGACGATCTGCTACCGCGCATGGATGCCGCCGTCAAAGCCACCGAATACGCATGGCAGCGCGGTCGCTATGGCTACATAGAACTGACCGAAGCACAGCGTGAGCAACTCGCGCTCAGACTCGCCTTCATCACAGCCGCCACCAACGCACAGCTTTACCGGGTCGAGATCGAACGACTGACTGGAGATTCACCATGAACCACATCCGATACAGCCTGATCCTCGTCGCGCTCGTACTGGCGCTAAGTGCTTGCGGAGGCGATTCGGGGTCTCACTCCGACCATGGTCATGTCCATGATGATCATGCCCATGATGATCATGCCCATGCCGAGGCTGATCGTGGACCGCATGGAGGACGCCTCCTTTCACAGGGCAACTTCGTTCTGGAGCTAACTATCTTTGAGACGGGTACTGAGCCTCACTTTCGCGCATACCCCAGCCTAGACGGAAAAGCGCTGCCGTCCGATCAAGTCGAACTTCGAGTCGACTTGAGACGCATTAACGGCCTGCCAGACGGCCAACTCGACCCGCAGGAATTCTCACCCGAAGGCGCCTATTTGCGTGGGCGCTCCGTCGTCGTAGAGCCGCACTCCTACACGGCGCGAGTACGCGCGACTCACGCAGGGAAAACCTACGAATGGAACTTTGACTCGCCGGAAGATCAGGTCCAGATTGAAGCATCGATGGCCCGAAGTAGTGATGTCGAGACTGGCTCTGCGATCGCCGGTACGATTCGCGAGACCCTCACGCTGACCGGCCGGACTGAACCGAATGCCGAACGAGTACGAGTGGTGCGGGCTCGGTACCCCGGCACCGTGAAGAGCGTATCGGTTGAAACGGGCGATACCGTGACGGCCGGTCAAACGTTGGCGCGTATCGAGAGTGACGACAGTCTGCAAACTTACGCGGTCACTGCGCCGATTGGCGGCACCATCATCAAACGATCAACCAACCCAGGGGAGTCCTCGGGCACTGACGCTCTGTTCGAAATCATCGACTCGAGAACGCTATGGGCGAATCTGGCCGCCTTCCCGTCGGATCGTAATAAGTTGAAATTGGGCCAGAGCGTCGTTGTCATCGCCGCCGACGGTAGCGCGAAGACTCAAGGAAAGATTGCGCTTATTTCGAGTTCGGTGACAGGTCCCACCTCAACCGTCAGAGTGGTTATCGACAACAAAGACTCGCGGTGGACACCGGGCCAATTTCTAAATGCTGAAGTGACGATCAATGAAAAACCAGCGGCGATCACGGTTCCGGTAGCAGCCTTACAGAGGATGCGTGGTAACGACGTCGTCTTTCTTGTCGATGGCGATCGATACCAAGCGCAACCCGTGAAGATCGGCCGACGAGACAGCGAACGGGTGGAAATCCTGAGTGGCCTTAGCCTCGGTGCGCGCATCGTGACGAATAACTCCTTTCTCATCAAAGCTGACATCGAGAAATCCGGTGCGGCACACGATCACTAACGGAGCGCCGCAATGCTAGAAGCCATTCTGCGTTTCTCGTTGGGTCAACGATGGCTCGTGATCGGCCTGGTGTCGGCCTTCGCTGCTCTCGGCATTTACGACTCGTTCAAATTGCCCATTGATGCCGTACCCGACATCACTAACGTTCAAATACAAATCAATACGGAGGCACCCGGCTACTCGCCCGTAGAAGCCGAGCAACGCGTCAGCTACATCGTCGAGAACGCGATGGCTGGCTTACCGAAACTCGACTACACCCGCTCGCTCTCGCGCTACGGACTCTCGCAGGTCACGGTGGTCTTCGAGGACGGTACCGATATTTATTTCGCGCGGCAGCTCGTCGCCGAACGCATCGAGAAGGTCAAAAACTCGTTACCTTCCGGCTTGTCGCCCGAGATGGGCCCCATCTCGACCGGTCTTGGTGAGATTTTCATGTTTACGGTCGATGCCGATCCGGCAGCGCGGCGCGCAGATGGGCAGCCATATGACGCGTACGATCTGTACGACGCCATGCAGTGGATCGTGAAGCCGCAGCTCGCGAGAGTGAGTGGCGTGACCGAGGTCAACAGCATCGGCGGATACGAGCGGCAGCTCGTGGTGGCACCCCACCCCAGCAAGTTGCTCGCTTACGGACTCACGCTCGACGATTTGACGAACGCCCTCGAAGCCAACAACGTCAATCGCGGTGCGGGTTATATCGAGCAGCATGGCGCACAGGTTCTGATTAGATCACCGGGGCAATTGTCTAACCCAGACGATATTGAGCGCATCGTCGTCGGCAACTTGAATGGCGCGCCCATCACGCTCGCCGAAGTCGCCGAGGTGAACTGGGGCAGCGCGCTACGAACCGGCGCGGCAACGATGAACGGACGCGAGGTCGTACTCGGCACGGTCTTCATGCTGATCGGCGAGAACTCGCGCGAGGTCGCGCAAGCAGTCGGTAAAGAGCTCGGCGATATCCAGAAAAGCCTACCCGCGGGAATTGAAGTCCGAGCGGTTTACGATCGAACCCGACTCGTCGACAAGACACTCGAGACGATTCAAAAAAATCTGATCGAGGGCGCTTTACTCGTCATCGTCGTACTGTTCGTGTTGCTCGGTAACCTGCGAGCAGCCTTTATCACTGCACTCGTCATCCCGCTCGCCATGCTGGCGACCGTAACGGGCATGGTCGAGAACCAAGTCAGCGCCAATCTCATGTCGCTCGGGGCTCTCGACTTCGGACTCATCGTCGATGGCGCGGTGATCATCGTCGAGAACTGCATCAGACGACTCGCTGAAGCACAAAAGCATCGAGACGCCCCACTCTCGCTTCGCGAGCGCTTGGAGACCGTTTACGAGTCAACCAATGAAGTGATTCGTCCGAGCCTGTTTGGCGTCGCCATTATCACCGCGGTTTACTTTCCACTCTTCGCCTTAACGGGTGTCGAAGGCAAGATGTTCGAGCCGATGGCCATCACCGTCGTGATGGCATTGATCGCGGCGTTGATCCTCTCCTTAACTTTCGTCCCGGCAGCGGTCGCTATCTTGCTCACGGGCAAGGTCGTCGAAAAGCATAATCCGGTCATGCAGTGGGCGAGTGATCGTTACGCTCCACTACTGAAGTGGGCGATCCGCAGTCGCCGCAGCGTCATCACGATCGCGATTTCTCTCGTTGCCTTGTGCTTGCTGATTGCCTCGCGCATGGGCAGTGAATTCGTGCCCAGTCTCGATGAGGGTGATGTCGCATTACATGCGATGCGTATTCCTGATACGTCCCTGACTCAAGCGGTCAGCATGCAGGGTGCTCTGGAGGACGAAATCCGCAAACTGCCCGAAGTAGAGCGCGTACTGGCAAAGATCGGCACAGCCGAGGTCGCGACGGATCCAATGCCACCTTCGGTCGCCGATGCCTACGTCATCCTCAAAGATCGCGACCAATGGCCCGACCCGCGTAAACCTAAGGCGCAGTTCGTTGCTGAGCTTGAGCAAGCGCTGTCAAAAGTACCCGGCAACAACTACGAGTTCACGCAACCCATCCAGATGCGATTCAACGAGCTGATCTCCGGTGTTCGCTCGGACCTCGCGATCAAGATTTACGGCGATGATCTCGACGTGCTTGCCGCGCAAGCGGAACGTGTCGAGGCAATATTGTCCGGGATTACGGGCGCGGCCGATGTCAAAACCGAGCAGATTTCCGGTCTACCCATCATGAGCATCACGCCGAAGCGTGACTTGCTCTCACGTTATGGCTTGTCGATCGCAGAGGTCCAGGAAGTTGTCGCCACCTACTTCGGTGGCACCGAGGCCGGAATGCTATACGAAGGTGATCGTCGATACGGCATCGTCGTGCGTCTGCCGGAGTCACTACGAACGGACATCACTGCCGTTGGACAAGTCACCATTCCGTTAGCCGATGGCGGCTACGTGCCCTTGCGTGAGATCGCGGAGATTAATGTTGCACCCGGTCCCAACCAGATCCAGCGTGAGCAGGGTAAACGACGCGTCGTCATCACGGCGAACGCCCGTGGGCGCGATCTTGGCAGCCTCGTCGCAGAGACGCAGCAAAAGCTCGATGCGGAGCTGGCTCTCCCCGAGGGCTACTGGCTTGACTACGGCGGTACGTTCGAGCAACTCGAATCCGCGAGCCAACGCTTATTGATCGTCGTACCAGCAACCTTGCTGCTGATCCTCGGGCTGCTACTACTCGCCTTCCGATCGCTCAAAGACGCGTTGATCATCTTTAGTGGCGTGCCCCTTGCGCTCACCGGTGGCATCCTCGCGCTCTGGGCACGGGACATCCCACTGTCGATCAGCGCTGGCGTCGGCTTTATCGCACTTTCGGGTGTCGCGGTACTCAATGGTCTCGTCATGGTGAGCTTCATACGACGCCTGCGTGAGGACGGCGAGTCGCTCGAGGATGCCATCGTGAACGGCGCCCTCACCCGCTTGCGCCCGGTCATGATGACGGCACTGGTTGCCGCTCTCGGCTTCGTGCCGATGGCATTCAATACCGGTATCGGCAGCGAGGTACAGCGACCCTTGGCGACCGTCGTGATCGGCGGCATTCTCTCATCGACGTTACTGACGCTACTCGTTCTACCGGCGCTCTATCGTATGCTTCACGCCAAGGAGGCGCAGGCGAGTTGATCACGCAGATCGTCTGGTTCAAACGTGACTTACGACTCAAGGATCATGCGCCGTTCGCCGAGGCCGCAACGCGAGGGCCAGTGCTGGCGCTTTATGTCATCGAACCCGACCTTTGGACGCAACCCGATAGCTCCTCGCGGCATTGGCAATTCATCCGCGAGAGTCTGCTGGACCTTGCTCAATCGCTGAAAAAGCACGGCGGTGAGTTGTGCATTCGAAGCGGTGAGATCACGCGCGTCTTCGAGACGATCCGCGTATCACTTGGTCCGTTCGAGCTGCATTCCCACGAGGAGACAGGCAACGCTTGGAGCTATGCGCGCGATGTGCGACTGGCAGGCTGGTGCCGTACACGCGGAATAGAGTGGCATGAGTACCCCTCGAATGGGGTCATCCGACGCCTAGGTGATCGCGACCGATGGGCCGCCAAGCGCAATGCGCGAATGCAGAAGGCATTGGTAACGCTCCCGAACACCATCTCGTTCGCCCCACTTGATCCGCGCATTCACTCTGAACCTTTACCAGAGGTCAGCGACCCGCGCTTCGGTCCAAGCACGCCTCGCGTACAACGTGGCGGACGCAGCGAGGCACTCAAGGTACTCGATAGTTTTTTGAGCGATCGATCCGAGCGCTATATGACGACGATTTCGAAGCCGGGCGTGTCGGCACGCCACTGCTCTCGACTCAGCGCTCATATCGCCTACGGCACGCTGTCGGTACGCGAGATCGAAAAGGCACTCGAGAAACGTATCGATCATCTCGAGGGCATCGGCGACCCGTCTAGCTTGAGATGGGCAAGGCAACTGCAAGCCTTCGGATCTCGCCTCGCTTGGCGCTGTCATTTCGTGCAAAAACTCGAACAGCAGCCCACTATCGAAACACATTGCATGCACCCTGCTTTCGAGGGCATGCGTGAGAATGATTTTAGACAAGATTGGTTCGAGGCGTGGTGCGAGGGTCGTACCGGCTATCCCTTAGTCGATGCCTGCATGCGCTCATTGCATGCGAACGGTTGGATTACGTTTCGCATGCGCGCCATGTTGGTGGCATTTGCGAGTTATCACCTTTGGCTTGATTGGCGTCGTACCGCAGCTTTCATGGCGCGACTCTTCACCGACTACGAACCCGGCATTCACTACAGTCAGTTTCAGATGCAATCGGGTGTCACGGGTATCAACGCCACTCGGATCTATAACCCGGTCAAACAGTCTTACGATCACGACCCGGAAGGTCGCTTCATCCGCCGTTACCTGCCAGAGCTCAAAGACGTCCCGGAAGAATTCATTCACGAACCCTGGTTGATGAGCTCGCCACCGACGAACTATCCGCCACCGATCGTCGATCATGAGGCGGCCGCTAGACTCGCGAAACAACGAATGACAGCCTATCGACGGGGCGAGGACTTTCGCGAACAGGCTGCTGAGGTATTCCGCAAACTCGGTAGTCGCAATCGCCCGGCCGAGCGACGCGCGAGAAAACCCAAAGTCACTTCAACCGAGCCGCTGCCGCAGTTGACGCTGGATCTCTAGATCAGCCGCCGAAGGGTGCCACGCCAATCAAAGCTTCGTGCCAGCGGCCAACGAAAACACCATACAGCGCCAAACCGCCAATCACGACGATCGCATCGTTGATAGCAGATCTCGGCAAACTCGGCGTATTCGCGGGCGCCCGTCGTTTGAGCGAAATACGATCCATCACCGCCCAAGCCAAGAACGCGCCAAACAGCACGATATCGGCGAGCATGCCGTTCGCCAGAAGATGCGACACGGCCCAGAGCTTTACGGCGACCAGCATCGGGTGGACTGCGAGCGCCTTAATGCGACCCGGAAGGTACGCCGCGAGCAGCAGCGGAAACACCGGTAACATCAACAAGGCGGCCACATGACGCAAACCAGCGGGCGGTACGTAGACGGGGATTGGCTCAAGACGCGCCAACGCATACCCCTTCCACAGCAACGCGAAACCCACAATCGACACCGCCGAATAGAGACCCTTCCACGGCAAAGTTCCCATGCGGCTAGCCATCGCGCCGCGCCACTGCGGGGCGAAGATGGACACCGAGTGCATACCGAGGAACACCGCAAGCCCGACGAGCAGCATGGTCATGAGTCACCTCTTACGGAGAGCGATACCAAAACCCTTACGTTACAGTAAGTTACTGACGCTTTACGAAGTGACTTGTCGGATTTGGTGGAAAGGGAGGGACTCGAACCCTCGACCCCGGCATTATGAGTGCCGTGCTCTAACCAGCTGAGCTACCTTTCCAAGCCGTCCGGGTTGGGC